>CAZWRQ010000024.1:0-4895 GCA_964636395.1 uncultured Holophagales bacterium | reverse complement strand
CCGCCGGGACGTCGATGACACGGACCGTCTTCGCGAGGTGCGCGGCCTCGGGGACGAGCGTCGGCAGGAGGTTCGGGGAGTCGAGCAGGAAGCGCTCGTTGAAGTCGACGCCGGGGTCGTCCGGGAAGAGCGGGAGGTAGCGGATCTGGGCCTCGACGAGGTCCTGGAAGAAGTGTGTGCCGAAGGAGAGGTCCGGGACGTAGCTCCCCTTTCGGCGCGCGATCTCGATCAGCACCGCCGCGTTGTTGATCTCGGAGTAGGTCACCGCGACGCCCAGCTTGATGTCGCCGCGGCTCCCCCACCGTCCCGGTCCCATCAGGATGAACTGCCGTCGCGGGAGGAGCTTGTTCAGCCGCCCGACTGCGTGCCCGACCTCGCGTAGGGTGTCGAGGGTCGGAATCGCGGCGTAGGCCTCCGGATCGACGTAGACGACGTGGGTCACGTCGGGGACGCGCCCGTTCGAGACGAAGCGGTTCGCGGAGAAGACGACCTTCTCCGCGGGGACGTCGGTCGGGATCGCCGCCGCCTGGCTCTCGTCGGCGAAGCTCTGCGGGCGGCACTGGAGGAGGTAGAGGTCCCTTCCGTCCGAGGCGAACTCGACGTCGACCGGACCCCCGAGCTTCTCCTGCAGGAGCCGCAGGAGCGTCCGGATCCTCGCCACGAACGGCGTCCCGGTGACGAGCCCCTCGAACGTGACGACGAGGTCCCGCGCCCGCTCCTGCCAGTCGACCATGAGCGGCCGGTGGATGCGCCCCTCCTCGTGGACGGAGACCATCTCCTCGAGGCCCGGCAGGGCGTCCCCGGCCTCGCGGAAGAGGGTCTCCATGTCGACCGTCTCGAACTGCCGGGTCTCCAGGTTGATGACGTCCGCCTTCCGGGGCGCGTAGCGGACGACGGCCTCTGCTGTGACGTTCGCGCGGAGGCCCGGCTGCCCCGGCGCGAGGAGGATCGGGTAGTCGTCGCCGACACGGTCGACGGCGCGCGTGCCGAGCCCCGGAACGAGGCGGATGAGTCCGTCGTCGCGCCGGATGCGGGGCGACCAGCGGAACTCGTTGTTCGAGAAGGCGACGCCGGCGAACGTCGGGAGCCAGTACTTCCCGACCCGCGAGCCGACGACCTCCTGGATCATGACCCCCATCTCCTCGTGGACGTCGAGGAGGCCACGCTCCGCCCGGTATTCGATCGGGTCGGGGCCGAAGATCGAGGCGTAGACCTCGGCGATCGCGTCCATGAGCGCCGCGAGACGGTCTTTCTTGGGGCCCTGGTTCGCGAGAAAGAGGCTCTTGTACTTCCCGGAGAAGGAGGCGCCCGCGCGGTCCTCGAGGAGGCTCGAGCTCCTCACGATGATCGGCCGCTCCTCGAAGTCGTCGAGCGCGACGGAGAGGCCCTTGACGATCTCCGGCGAGAACTGGCTGTTCTTGAAGACCTGGATGATGTGCGGGTACTCCCGCCTCACCTGGTCGATCTCGAGGTACTTGCGGTCGACGATGTCCTCGAGGTGGTTGTAGGCGATGAAGTTCACGACGCCGTCCGACGTCACGTACCAGGTCTTCGGGATCCGGATGTCGGAGAGCGTCTCGGCGTACTCCTCCGACTTGCGGACGATCTGGACCGCGAGGAAGAGGCCCGAGCTCTTGCCGCCGACCTTCCCGTGGCTCCCGGGCGGGCAGATGATGCGCCGCGTCAGCTCCTGGAAGTCGGAGACGCCGATGAAGTGCTTCGCGACGCCGACGAAGTCGAGCTGGTCGGTCAGGAAACGCCGCACGAGCGCCGCGCGGAGGTCGAACTGGATCGACCGGGAGAGCTCGTCGTCGTTCAGGGCGGCGTGCCGGAACCGCGTCAGCGCCTCCGCGAGCTCCGTGAGCGACGTCCCCTGGTTCTCGAGCGCCTCGATCAGGAACCCGGAGCGGCTGTCTTTGCTCCAGCGCTGGATGCTCGTCCGGATCTCGCCCGGCGCCATCCGGGTCGAGGCGAGGACGAAGACCTCCTCCGCGACCTTCAGGAGGTCGTCGAGGTTCCGGCGCGCCATCGGGCGGTTCTCGTCCGTCGGCTCCTCGGGGCTCGCCGGCCCGCTCCAGCTCCCCGTGAATCGCGGCAGGAGGCTCATCGCCTCCTCGTCGCCGCTCCAGCAGAGGTAGTTGAGCATCCGCCGCGCGATCGTCACGTAGCCGGGGCGGTCGATCTGGCGGAGGAAGTCGACGATGACCCACCAGTCGCCGCCGTCGGCCGGCAGGGGAAGGCCGCTCTTCTCCGCCCGCCGGATCGCCGAGCTGAGACGGCGCTGGAGGAGGAGCTGGCCGAGGAGCTCGGCGACCGTGTCGATGAGCTTGCGCTCTTCCCGCCGGAACGGCCCTTCGTCCGAGACCGGGAACGGCTCGCGGTAGAAGACCTCGAGGCGCCCGACCTCCTGCCCCTCGACCCGGATCGGCGCCGCCTGAACCCAGGGAGTCGGCTCCTCCTCGGACGAGACGAAGACCGAGGAACCGACGACGATCCTCACGACGGTCTCGGCCGGGTGCTCCCAGCCCGCCGGCAGGACGCTCGCGACCTCCCGGAGGAGCTCGTCGAGCGGAGCTTCCGCGCGCGCGCAGATCGCGTGGACCCGGTAGAGACACTGGAGCTCCTTCGCCCGCTCCTGGAGCTCCTCGATCAGGGACCGACCCGTACCGGGCATCGACACCTCCTGCGGCTCGCCGTGCCGCGCGAGAGTGCCACAGGGCCGGTCGTTCAGGGAGCGGTCAGCGGGGACGCCGCCCGAGGCGGGAGGAGCGGGCGGCCGGAGCGAGGGGGAAGGCCGGGGGAGCCCCTCGCGGAGCTCCCCCGGCCGGGGAACCGATCAGGCCCAGCCGCGGTCCTTGCAGGCCTTGGCCACGCGTGAGACCGCGATGACGTAGGCCGCGTCGCGCATGTAGAGGTTGCGCTTCTTCGCGAGCTCGTGGACGGCGTGGTACGCCGAGGTCATCTTCGTGTCGAGCTTCTGGAGGACCTCGTCCTTCTCCCAGAAGAAGTTCATGTTGCACTGCACCTGCTCGAAGTAGCTGCAGGTGACGCCCCCGGCGTTCGCGAGGAAGTCGGGGATGCAGTAGATGCCGCGCTCCTGGAGGATCTTGTCGGCCTCGGGCGTCGTCGGCCCGTTGGCCCCCTCGGCGACGATCTTCACGCTCGGCTTGATCTTCAGGGCCGTCTCGCCCGTGACCTGGTTCTCGAGGGCGGCCGGGATGAGGATCTCGACGTCCTGCTCGATCCACGCGTCGCCGGGGAGGACCTCGTAACCGAGCCCCCTTGCCTTGTCCTTGTCGATCCCGCCGAAGCGGTCGGTGATCCCGAGGAGCTCGTCGGCGTCGACGCCGGAGAGCTTGCGGAACGTGTAGGAGGTCTGGTCGGCCTGGTCCCACGAGGAGCAGCAGACGACCTTGCCTCCGAGCTGCGTGTAGAGCTTGATCGCGTACTGCGCGACGTTTCCGAAGCCCTGCACCGAGGCCTTCGTCTTCGTGATGTCGATCCCGAGCTGCTTCAGCGCCTCGCGGATCGTGTAGACGACGCCGTAGCCCGTCGCCTCGGTCCGGCCGAGCGAGCCGCCCGAGCCGACCGGCTTGCCGGTGATGAAGCCGGGGTACTTGCCGCCCGCGAGCGTCTCGTACTCGTCGAGCATCCAGAGCATGTGCTGGGGGGTCGTCATCACGTCGGGCGCCGGGACGTCGTTCACGGGGCCGACGTTCTTGGCGACCTGGCGGATCCAGCCGCGGCAGATCCCCTCCTGCTCGCGGGCGCTCAGGTGGTGCGGGTCGCAGATGACGCCGCCCTTGCCGCCGCCGAGCGGGATGTCGACGACCGCGCACTTCCAGGTCATCCACATCGCGAGGGCGCGGACCGTGTCGGCCGTCTCGTGCGGGTGGAAGCGGATGCCGCCCTTGCAGGGGCCGCGTGAGTCGTTGTGCTGGACGCGGAAGCCGCGGAAGACCTTCACGCTCCCGTCGTCCATCCGGACCGGGATCGCGACGTGGTACTCGCGGAGGGGGAAGCGAAGGAGGTCGCGCGTCGCCGGGTCGAGGCCGAGGACGTCGGCCGCCTTGTCGAACTGCGCCTGGGCCATCTCGAAGGGGTTGAACGGAGTCTTCATGGAACGACGAATCTCCTCTCGTGGGTGGTGGGCGGTTTTTGGTGGGCCGGGTCTTCTCTGTTCGCGAGCGGACCCGGAATACGCCTCCGCTCCGCACCTTGGACTCGGGAGAACGGAGCCGCGAACCGGCGGGCCATCAACGGGAAATTCTAGCACCGCGGAGGGCGTTCCGAGCCGCACGAAGTCCGTTTCCGGCGCGGCGCGCGACCTCGTCGCGGGGTCGCGCGCCACCGACCTCGAACCCGCTCGGACGGGGCGAGGTCCGGCACGGCGACCGCCCGGACCCGACGGGGCTCCCGAAGGCTCAGGTCAGGCGCCAGAGGGCGACCGCAGCGGCGAGCGTGAGCAGGCCGCAGAGCCAGGCGATCCAGCGCTGGGTCTTCGAGGACTCCTCGTCGCCGACGACGTCGTCCAGGAGCTCGTGGTGCGCGTGGTCGCCCCCGCGAACGACCGACGAGACCTGGGGGTGAACCGGAACGTGACCCACCATCGCAGCCTCCCCTTCTCGGGACTTCGGTGCGACGTCGTCTCCTCTCCGGGACGGCGCTGGCCGACGCCCCGTATCCTGTCCGCCCCTGGTGAGGACAACGCTTCCGATCGACCCGTTTCTTCCCGAGATCGCCGCGACGCTCCGCAGGCGTCGCGCGCTCGTCCTCCTCGCCCCTCCCGGCGCCGGAAAGACGACCCGCGCGCCGCGAGCGCTGCTCGACGCGGGCCTCCTCGACGCGGGCGCCCTCTGGGTCCTCCAGCCTCGCCGGGTCGCGGCCCGGGCCGC
>CAZWRQ010000023.1:0-28670 GCA_964636395.1 uncultured Holophagales bacterium | reverse complement strand
GGCGTGCCTCGCAGGCCTCTCGCCAGCGCCGATGGGCTTCCCTCCGCGCGCCCTTCGACGGTGTCGTGGCCCAGGTCCTGAAGAGTCCCGGCGAGCTGGTCGACGGCACGCCGGCGGCGGCGGTGGTCCGTCTCCTCGGCAACGCAGCCGTGGAGGTCGCTGCGGACGCCGAGGCCGGCGACCTCTCCCGCGTGAAGCCCGGTGATGAGGCCGAGACCGTGCTGCCCGGGGGCAGCGCTCGGGAGCCGGGCCGCGTGACGCGGGTCGCTCGCTCCGTCGACCCGGCTACCGGAATTGGGGAGGTCCGCGTGCGGCTCTCCTCCCGAAGCCGGGTGCCGCTCCTCGCCTCGGTCCCGCTGCGAATCGTGCTGGCCGTCCACCGCGACACGGTCGTCGTCCCCCGCGAGGCGCTCCGGCGCACGGAGGCAGGGGCCGAGGAGGTCGTCGTCGCCTCGAACGGGGCCGCAGCCCTTCGCGCGGTGACCTGCGGCCTCCGGACGGCAACGCTCGTCGAGGTCGTCCGGGGGCTCTCGCCCGGCGAGACGATCGTCGTCGACAGTCCCCTCGGGCTGACGGCCGGACAGCGGCTCACCGTCCGGCCGGGCGCGGCACGCTGATGCTTCCCTTCCTCGAACGGAACCGGGTCGCCGTTCTGGCGTCGACCGTCGCGATCCTCGTCTCGGGACTGATCGCCCTGCCGCGCCTCGGGTCGGGGATCTACCCGGAGGTCGAGTTCCCGCGGATCTCCGTCGTCCTCCGATCGGGCGACGACCCGCCGGAGGTCCTCCAGGCAACCGTGGTTCGACCGGTCGAGGAAGCCCTCGCCACGGTGCTCGGGGTCCGGCGGGTGAGGACGCGCGTCATCCGGGGCGCGGCCGAGGTATCGCTTCTCTTCGCTCCCGGGACGGACATGACCCAGGCGCTTCAGCTCGTCAACGCGCGCCTCGCCCAGGTCCGCGCCGACGTTCCGGCCGGCACGGCCATCCAGGCCGAGCGGCTCACCCCCGCACAGTTCCCGGTCGTCATGTTCAACCTCGTCGGCGGCGGGAGCGGCACGGAGCGACGCGAGGCCGCGGAACGCATCGTCCGTCCCGCGGTGTCGCGGGCTGCCGGCGTGGCGCGGGTCGAGATCCTCGGCGGAGACGTCCGGGAGATCGCGGTCGTCGCGGACCCGGGGCGACTCGCTGCGCTGGGCCTTCGACCGTCGGTACTCGCGATCCGTCTCGCCGGGCTCCTTCCGCGCGAGGCGGTCGGTCGCGCCGACGCGGAGCGCCAGACGTCCGCCGTCATCCTCGAGGCTCCGGAGCGAGACGCGGCCTCGCTCCGTACGCTTCCGATCGCGACGGGCCCGAACGGAGCAGTCCAGCTCGGGGCCGTGGCCTCCGTGGGCGATGGCACGGCCGACCGGACGGTACTCGTCGCCGCGCCGGAGGGCGACGCGGTGCAGGTCTCCGTTTCCCGGCTCCCCGGTGCCTCCACCCCGGACGTCGTCGAGGCCGTCCTCCTCTCGGTTCGACCTCTCCGCCTGCCGCACGGGATGCGCCTCGTCACCGTCTACGATCAGGGCGCCCTGGTTCGGGAAGCCGTCGCCGGAGTCCGCGACGCGATCCTCCTCGGGGTCCTCCTGACCGGGTCCGTCCTCGCGCTCTTCCTGAGCGACCGGCGCGCCGGCCTCCTCGCCGCACTCTCCGTGCCGGTCACGCTCATCGCGACGTTCGCCGTCATGAAGGTGACCAGTCAGTCGCTGAACCTGATGTCGCTGGGCGGGCTCGCCGTCGCCATCGGCCTCGTCATCGACGACGCCATCGTCGTCGTCGAAGCCGTCGCGGCGCGCAGAGAACGCGGTTTCGCGCTCCGCGACGCGCTCGCGGAAGGGCTTTCCGACATCGCGAGCCCGGTCGTCGGGACGACGCTGACGACCGTGGTCGTCTTCGTCCCGCTCGCTCTTCTCGAAGGGATGGTCGGGCGGTTCTTCGCCGCCCTGGCGGTGACGCTGTCGGCGGCGGTCCTTCTCTCCCTTCTCTTCGCCCTCCTGGTCCTTCCGATCCTCGGGCTCTCCGTCCTCTCGCCCAGCCCCCCGCGCGAAGGCAGACGCCGTCGTTCGGCAGGGGCTCATCTCGCCACGCGCTACGCCCTGCTCCTGCGGCGGATCGTCCACCGCCGCTGGGCTGCCGTCGTCGGCGGTCTCGCGCTCCTCGCCGTCGGCGGTCTGGCGCTGTCGCGGACGGCGACCGGGTTCCTGCCGGAGTTCGACGAGGGAGCGTTCGTCCTCGACTACTTCCTTCCTGCGGGAACGTCTCTCGCGGAAACGGACGCCGTGGCGAGGAAGATCGGCGACGTCCTTTCCGCGACCCCCGAGATCGCCACGTGGTCGCGGCGGACCGGGGCCGAGCTGGGACCGGCCACGGCGACGCAGCTCAACCGCGGGGACGTCACGGTGCTGTTGAAGCCGCGGCGAGACCGCCGGAGCTACGAAGCTCTCGTTCCTGATCTCCGCCGCCGGCTGGAGGAAGCGGCGCCGGCTGCGCGCCTCGAGTTCATCCAGCTGGTCGACGACGTCCTCTCCGATCTCTCGGGCGCGCCCCGTCCGATCGAGATTCGTATCGTCGGCGACCGGTCCGACGAGATGGAGCGCGCGGCCCGGGACGTTGCCGTCCTCGCGGAGCGGGTCCCGGGACTCGTCGACTACTACGCTGCGCTCGAGGGCCAGGTCCCGGTCCTTCGGATCGAGCCGGCGGCCAGCCGGCTGCTCCGCGTCGGCCTCGAGCCGCGCGATCTCTCCGACGACCTCACGGTCGCGCTTCGGGGCCGTGCGGTCGGCCGCGTCCCCTGGCTCGACCGGCTCGTGGATGTACGGCTTCGCTACCCCGACGCCTTCCGCTTTTCACCCGCCGCCGTCTCGACCCTGCCCGTGGTCGCCGCCGGTGGCAAGCGCCTTCCCCTGTCCGCGTTGGCCGCTGTGACGGCGCCGCCCGGACCGAGCGTCCTCCTCCGTGAGAACCTGCGCCCCGTCCTCCTCGCGAGCGGCGCGGTGGAAGGGAGAGATCTCGGAGCGGTCGCGGCCGACCTGGGGTCCCGGCTCTCCGGGGTCGTCCCCCCTCCGGGAGGCTCGATTGCGATCGGAGGGCGGGCGGAGAGCGCGAAAGCGACGCAGGCCGATCTCTCTCGCGTCTTCGCCCTCGGGCTCCTCGCGGTACTGGCCGTCCTCGTCGGCCAGCTCCGAGCGCTCCTTCCCTCGCTCCTCGTCCTCGGAACGGTCCCTCCCGCCCTCGCCGGCGCGTTCGTTCTTCTCTGGGTCACGAAGACCCCGCTCAACGCGGCCTCCCTCATCGGTCTCGTTCTGCTCGTGGGTCTCGTGGTCAAGAACGGGATCCTCCTCGTCGAGCGCGCGCAGAGAAACGCGGCCGCCGGCCTCCCGCCGCGCGTCGCCGCTCTCGAGGCAGCCCGACGCCGGATGCGCCCGATCGTGATGACGACTCTCTGCACGCTTTTCGGCCTTCTGCCGCTCGCTCTCGGCCTCGGCGCCGCCGGCGCGATGCAGCGGCCCCTCGCGGTCGCCGTCGTCGGAGGCCTCGTGGTCTCCACCGCGGCGACCCTCTTCGTCCTTCCCGCCTTCGCCGCGGGCAGGGCAATCAGCCCGCCGGGCGCGCCCGGCATCGAAAGGAGCACTCCGTGATCCGACTCCGCGAGCTCGCGACCGTCTCTCTTCTCTCCTGCGTCCTCGCGCAGCCTTCTCCGGGGGCGGAGCGGACGCTTCGAAGGGACGATCTGCCCGCGGCCGTCCTCTCAGCCTTCGCGAAGGCCTGGCCCGCAGCGACCGTCGTCGCCTTCGCCGAGGAGACGAATGACGGCAAGACCTACTTCGAGATCGAAAGCCGTGAGGGAAACGTGGCGCGGGATGTCCTGCTCGCGCCCGACGGCTCGATCGTCGAAGTGGAGGAGGTCGTCCCCGTGTCGACGCTCCCGGCGGCGGTCGTCAATGCGGCCCGCGCGCTCGGCAAGCAAGTCGTCATCCAGAAGGCGGAAAGGGTCACGAGGGGGAAAGCCGTGACCTACAGCCTCCAGCTGAAGGGGGCGAAGGTAAGGGAGGTTGCCTTCGACCCGGCCGGCGCTCCCACGGGGCTCTGAGGACAGGCGGCGTGCGGCTCCGGGCTCGACCGTTCGAACGACGCTTGCCGCTCGGGTGGCTGCTGGCGCTCGTCCTCGTCACGCCTCGGCCGGGCCTCGCCCAGGAAGAGCCAATCGGTCCGGACGAGGAGCCGCCCGGCTTCGGTCAGGCGAGCGTTCAGCTCCTGCGGGACCTCGGAGACGACGGGTCCGGGATGCTCCGGCGGGCCGATACCTACGTGATCCTCGGGTCGCTGATCGTGGCGCCGCAGTTCCTCAAACACGAGGGGACCGGACTGAACGACCGCCTCGCAGCCTCTCCTGACGCGGACCGCATCCTCGAGTCGGGCGAGCTCCTCGGGAATGCGATCGTGCCCGTCGGTCTCTCCCTCGCGACGTGGGGCCTGGGGACGTGGAGCGGGTCGAAAGACCGCACCCGCCTCGGCTCGGAGCTGTTCCGGGCGCAGGTTCTCACTGGGACGCTCACGCTGATCGCTAAGACGGCGAGCGGGAGGGATCGGCCCGACGGAAGCTCGTACTCGTTCCCCTCGGGCCACACGTCGAGCGCTTTCGCCTTCGCCGGCGTCATCGCCCGGAGGAAGGGACTGGGGTGGGGTCTCCTCGCCGAGGCAGGAGCGGCCCTCGTCGGCCTCTCACGGATGCAGGAGAACCGCCACTACGCCAGCGACGTCATCGCCGGGGCTCTCCTCGGTACGTGGGTCGCCTTTCGCGTGACTGCCCCCGAGCGGGAGGACCAGCCGTCGATCGAGATCCTCCCGCTCGCCGTCGGCGGCCTCGGCCTCACGGCCACGGTCCGGTTCTGAGGACTACGAGGTCGTCGTGCGTCTCGACCTGCCACGCAAGCTCTTCTCCTTCTCTCCCAGGAGCGCCGCGCGATGACGAGCCGTCGAATCAACATCCTGCCCGAGACGCTCCTGGCGCTGGTGGTCGGCGTTCTCGTCCTGGCCGAGCCTTTCCACGTGCCGCTGGTCGACCCCGACGAAGGGCGGTACGCGGAGATCCCGCGCGAGATGCTCGCCACGGGCGACTTCGTCATCCCCCACCAGAACGGACTCGTCTACCTCGAGAAGCCACCTCTCGGGTACTGGCTCGTCGCCGGGTCCTTCCGGCTCGTTGGTGAGACCGAGGGCGCCGCGCGGTTGCCCGGGAAGCTCGCGACGGTCGGTACGATGCTCGGGCTCTTCCTCTTCGCGCGCCGCCGGGCCGGTGAGAGAGCGGGCGCGCTGGCGGCTTTCTTCTTCGGCGGCTCGCTCCTGGGCTTCGGTCTCGCGAGGATCGTCCTCATAGACCCCCTGTTGACGGCGGCACAAACCGCCGCCGTCCTTGCGTTCGCCGCGCTGCAAGAGGCGGACTCGGTAGGTCGCCGCGGCCGGGGTCTCGCAGCGGGATTCGCGGTCGCCGTCGCGGCAGCCGTGCTCCTGAAAGGGCTCGTCGGCGTTCTCCTCCCGGGCGGAGCGGTCGTTCTCTGGTCCTTCGCCACGGGTCGCTGGGGACCTTTCCGGCGGCTCGTATCCCCGCTCCCGGTCGCGGTCTTCCTCGCGCTCGCCGTCCCTTGGCACGTCGCGGCTGCGCTGCGTGAGCCCGAATTCCTTCGCTTCTATTTCGTGCGTGAGCACTTCGAACGCTTCCTTCTCCCGAACCACCACCGGCCCGGGCCGCTCTGGTACTTTCTCGCGGTCGTCGCGGGCGGGTTCCTTCCCTTCACGCCTCTTCTGCCACGCCTTCGGTTCGTCTGGCCTGGCAAGGGACGTGCTCGCTGGGCAGCACGTCCGCTCGAGACGTTCCTCTGGATCTGGGTGGTCCTGGTCGTCGCGTTCTTCACTCTCTCGAAGTCGAAGCTCATCCCCTACGTCCACCCCGTCTTCCCGAGCCTCGCGCTGCTCCTGGCGCTCGCGATTACGCGCGACGAGAAGGGGAACACGCTGCGGGCAGCAGAGCGATGGATCCTCGCCGGCTTTCTCGGAACCCTCGGGGCGGCCGCCGCAGGGATCGGAGCCGTCGACGACCTCGGTATCCCCGGCATCGCCGAACCCGCGATCGTCCTCTCCGGCGTGCTCCTCGCCGGCTCCGTGCTCATTTTCCTCGGACCCGTGATCGCCCCCGAGCACGGGCTTCACATCGCGTGCGTAGCCTGGCTCCTCCTCCTCGGGGGCCTCCTCGTGCCGCTGCCGTCGTTCGCGCGTTGGCAGGGGACGTGGCCGATCTCGGACGCCATCGCCAGGCACCGACGGCCGGGAGACGTCGTCGTCCAGAGAGGGGATTACCTCGAATCGGTCCCGTTCTACGTACGGCAGGTGACGCCCCTCAGCCGCATCGGACCCGGGAGCGAGCTGACCTTCGGTCGAGGGCTCGACCGCAGCGGCGTTTTCCAGACGGACGAAGAGTTCGACCGCCTCTGGAACGGTCCTCGGAGAGTCCTCGCGGTTCTCCACCGGGACGTCCTCGCCGAGTGGAACGGCGAGCCCGGCCGTCGCCGTCGCTACCTCCTCCTGGCGACGGCGCACAAGGGGCGATACGTCCTGGTAACGAACGACCCGGGGAGCAGCGAGGACCCGGGTGCTGGCAGCCGCGGACGACGGACTCGATGAGCATTCGGCCTGCCGACAACGGTACCGGCGCATCTGCCTCGCCGTCGCCTTCGCCTCCCCTGGGTCTTCATCGCGATCAGGCCCACGCCCGCCTTGTGGGCGGCGTCGATGGCCGCGTTCAGCTCCTTGCCCCAGTAGCTCCGGAATTCGTAGCGGAACAAGGCCGACTCCAGCAAAGGCGTTTTCGCCGCCTTGTGGAGGAGCTCGGCGACGTTTCCCGCGTGGCCGGAGAAGCCGAAGTGGCGGAACTTCCTGGCCATCTTCAGGCGCGGCACCATGACGGAGGGATGACCGCTTCGCGCCGGGGATCGCCTCGAGCTGCGCGCAGATGCCCGTCACGGCCTTTCCAGCAGGAGGATCTTGTCCTGGCCGGTCGGCTGCCCGTCGACGACCCGGAGACGGATGAGCGAGGGCTCCCTCCACTTCACGAACGCGCTCGCGTCGACGAGGACGTATCCGCGCGGGTTCGCGTCGAGCCACTCGACGAGCCCTCTCTCCGTGAGGACCTGGTCCGTGTGACGCCGCAGCTGGAGCATCGGGTAGCTCCGGTACGGCTCGCCCCAGTAGACGAGCGGCACCTTCGGTTCGCCGACGAGCGGCCGGACGCGGTCGTAGAAGGGGCGGCCCGTCTTGGCGACGTCGACGGCCCGAAAGACGACGAGGCCTGCGGCCGCCTGTCCCGCCGCGAGCGTCGCCGCCAGCGCGAGGGCCGCCGGGAGCGCCTCGCCCCGCCGGCGCCAGAGGACCCAGAACGTCCCGGCGGCGCCGAGCGCGAGCGGAAGGGCGATGAACGGTGCGCGGCCGGCGTATGCGGGCGCCCGCCGCGCCGCGACTGGCCAGAGCGCGAGGGCCGCCCCGAGGAGGAGGCCGGCCGCGAGGAGCAGATATCCTCGGAGGAGCCGGAGGCCTCGTCCTGCCCGCCGCTCCCACTCGGTCACCGCCGCCGCGAGGAGGACCGCCGCGAAGGGGTAGGCGAAGAGGATGTACTTCCCCTGCTTGGAGTCCGAGACGGAGAGGAAGAGGAGCCCGGTCAGGACGATCGTCAGCGCCCGGCCGAGCTCGGGCCGAGTCTTCAGGAGCCCGGCGGAGCGGAGCACGAACGGGGCGAAGAACGCCGGCAGCGTCCAGGGGGAGAAGTCTCCCCACATCTCCTCGAGGTAGAACCACCACGGCTTGATGTGGTCGAAGGCCTCGAAGAAGCGGACCCAGTTCTGCTTCACGATCAGGTCGTAGGCGTACTCTGGCCCGCCGGCCCGCGTCGCGAGCCAGTACCAGGGGACGACGAGCGCCACGAAGACGAGGACCCCGCGGAAGGGTCTCAGGTCGAGGACGGGCCGGAGGCTCCGGGAGAGGGCGCACCGGACGAGGGCGACGAGCCCCGGCAGGACGACGGCGAGCGGCCCCTTCGTGAGGACCGCGAGGGGAAGGAGCAGGTGGAACGCCCAGACCCATCGCTCCCTGCGGGCCGGATCGAGCTCGACGAGCATCTGGGCGGCGAAGGCGGCGAAAAGGAGCGCGGTGAAGAGGGCGTCGATCTGGATGAACTGCGCCTGCCAGAAGACGAGCGGCGCGACGGCCGTCGCCGACCCGGCCAGGAGCGCCTCCCGCCGTCCTCCTCTCCAGCCCGCGAGGAGCGCGGCGCCGAGGACCAGGAACGCTCCGGAGAGGATCGACGGAACCCGGAGCGCCCCCGGATGGACGTCGCCTCCCGTGAACGGGGTCGTCGCGGCCATCGCCCAGTAGAAGAGGATCGGCTTCTCCGAGTAGGGCCTCCCGTTCTGGTACGGGAGGAGCCAGGAGCCTCGCGCGCTCATCTCCCGGACGGCGTCCGCGAAGTCGGGCTCGTCCGGCGACCAGAAGTCGCGGGAGAAGGCGGCGAGGGCGTACAGCCCCGCGGCGGCCAGCGCGAGAGCCAGTACGAGGCGGACGAGAGGGCGCTGCACCCGGTGGAGGATACGATGGGGTCTTTGCGAGGTGGCTCGGGCTGCAAGGCGGCGGGGGACGAATGGACCGAATACTCCCGCCCCCGTTCCAGCTCGTCGTCGAAGGGCTCCCGGAGCCGAAGGAGCTCCGGATGCCGTTCGAGGCCCGCCCGGGTCCTCTGCATCGTCCACTTCGGCCACCTTCGCGACTTCGGGAACCCCTCCCGCGACCTTTCTGTACCGCACGTCCTCGCGAAGAGCCACTACGGGAAGTTCCTCCTCGTCGGGAGCCGGCCGTGAGAGTGCCGGGCAGCCCGCCGTGCCCGCCGTTGCGGCGCTCGGCCCGCGGGACGCCGTCTCATAAAATGGAGGGTCCGTGACGCATTCCGCCCCTGCCGTCCGCAAGGTCTCCGTCGTCATTCCCGTCTACAACGAGGAGGCGAACCTGCCGCGCCTCCTTCCGAGGCTCGTCCCCGTTCTCGAGGGGCTGGGGAGGCCGTGGGAGGTCATCTTCGTCGACGACGGTTCGCGCGACCGTTCGCTCGCAATCCTAAAGGAGGCCGCCGGGGCCTTTCCCGGGAGCGTGAAGGCGGTCGAGCTCCTACGAAACGCCGGGCAGCACATGGCGATCATGGCCGCGTTCGGAGAGACGGACGGCGAGTACGTCATCACGCTCGACGCGGACCTGCAGAACCCGCCGGAGGAGATTCCGAAGCTCGTGGCGAAGATGGACGAGGGGCACGACGTCGTTGGGACGGTGAGGGCTAGCAGGAAAGACACCCTCTTCCGAAGGGCCGCCTCGCGCCTCGTGAATCGGACGACCGCGCTCCTGACCGGCATGAGGCTCGGCGACTACGGCTGCATGCTCCGCGGCTACCACCGCGACGTCGTCGACGTGATGACCGCGTCCGACGAGTTCTCCACGTTCATCCCGGCGCTCGCGCAGCTCTACGCGCGAAAGCCCGTCGAGATCGAGGTCGCCCACGAGGAGAGGGCGGAAGGGGAGTCGAAGTACTCGCTCCTGCGCCTCGTGCGGCTCAACTTCGACCTGATGACCGGCTTCTCGGTCGTCCCCCTCCAGCTGTTCGGCCTCCTCGGTTTCCTGACGGCGCTCTTCGGGTTCGGTTTCGGCATCTTCCTCCTCGTCCGGCGTGTACTCGTCGGCTCCGAGGTGGAGGGGGTCTTCACGCTTTTCGCTCTCGCGTTCCTCGTGATGGGGGTCGTCATGGCGGGCGTAGGCATGGTCGGCGAATACGTCGGGCGGATCTACCAGCAGGTGCGCGGCCGGCCGCGCTTCCTCGTCCGCCGCGTCCATGCGGGAAAGGATGAGTCGTGAGCGAGGTCGTGATCGTCGCACATGGCGATGTCGAGCACCGCTGAACGAAGTGGCTCCTCGACGAGGGCGAGCCGGTGAAGCTCCTCGACACGCACCTCGACGCCCCCGGCGACGAGCGCTGCTGGGATCGGCTTCCTCTTCTCGTTCTACCCCCGGAAGCTGATCCCGGCGTGGATCCACTCGATTCCCGCGAAGGGGGCCCTCAACATGCACGGCTCTGTCGGACACGGCTCTCGAGCTACGGTGGCCAGGAAACCTTCCCCTGGAAGATCGAGCTGACGAAAGGGTCCGTCCTCGTCTACCGTGGCGACGACCGTCCCCTGGAGATTCTCCTGGCGCGCCCCGAGGGGCAGCCGGACCTGAAAGAGGCTGCCTTCCGGACCTGGATACTGGCCCGGGGCTGAGGCGGCCGGAAAGGCGCGATGCGCGTCCTCATTCTCGGAGTCAACGGCTTCATCGGCAACGCCCTCACGCGGCGGATCCTCGGCACGACGGACTGGGAGGTCTACGGCCTCGACGTCGGCAGCGACCGGATCTCGGAGTTCCTCGATGACAAGAGGTTCCGCTTCCTCGAGGGGGACATCGCCATCAACCGCGAGTGGATCGAGTACCACGTCAAGAAATGCGACGTCGTCCTCCCCCTCGTCGCCATCGCCACGCCGGCGACCTACGTCAAGAATCCTCTTTCGGTCTTCGAGCTCGACTTCGAGGAGAACCTCCGCATCGTCAAGATGGCGGCAAAGTACGGCAAGCGCGTGGTCTTTCCGTCGACCTCGGAGGTCTACGGGATGTGCCCCGACCGGGAGTTCGACGAGGATTCGTCGCCGCTCGTCTACGGCCCGATCCGCAAGGAGCGCTGGATCTACTCCGCCTCCAAGCAGCTCCTCGACCGGGTCATCTGGGCGATGGGGAACGCGAACGGCCTCCGGTTCACCCTCTTCCGCCCGTTCAACTGGTATGGCCCGCACCTCGACAACGTCGACGCGCCGAAGGAGGGATCGAGCCGCGTCCTGACGCAGTTCCTCCACAACATTCTCTACGGCGTCCCGATCAAGCTCGTCGACGGAGGGCACCGGCGGCGCTGCTTCAGCTTCATCGAGGATGGGATCGACGGCCTGATAAAGATCCTCGTCAACGAGAACGGCTGCGCCGACGGCCAGATCTTCAACATCGGCAACCCCTCGGCCGACCTCTCGATCCGCGAGCTCGCCCAGCAGCTCCTCGCGGCCGTCGGGACCTACGAGAGGTTCGCTCCGCTCGCGCGGGACGCGAAGGTCGTCGAGGTCTCCTCCGCCGACTACTACGGAGCGAACTACCAGGACATAGAGACGCGCGTCCCGTCGATCCGCAAGGCCAAGGAGTGTCTGGGCTGGGAGCCGTCGACCGACTTCGCGACCGGCCTGAAGAAGACGCTCGACTTCTACCTCACCGGGCGATCGGTGACCGACGTGTAGCGTCCTGCCTCCGCGCCTCGCTCTGAAGGTCGACGTCGACTCGCCCGACACGACGCGCGGGCCACGGTTCTCTTTTCGCTCGGACCCGGCTCGACCGGGAAGGCGTTGAAGCGAGTCTTCCGGCGCGGCCTCGTGAAGATCTCCCTCGAGTACCTCGCCACGGTCGTCAACCCCGCCCCCGCAACGTCAGACGCCGATCAACCCGCTCTCCTTGCGGCAGCCTGAATCGAGCCGATCGATGATCCGTCGCCCCCGCGCTCGTACACCACCTGACAGGACGTGGCCGGCGTAGGTTTGGCGATCAGGAAGGAGACCGCCTCACGGGGGAATGGCCAGCGGGGGGGCGCGAGCAGAAGTATCTATTTTCGTTGTCCCACGCTGTCTGTAGATACCCGCGGAAGGAATCGTGCCAACGTAAATCTATGATATAGGGCTAGTTGCGACTGTCCGCAGACGGAGGTGCCGAATGGGGTTCAAGGGGTCGCGGGTTCGAATCCCGCCGTCCCGACCACTCAATCTAAACAACTTACGGCGCTTTGAGAGGGTCGGACTTCCGACCCACTGTCCACGCTTGTGTCCACGTTGGGGCCGCAAGGGATGTCAGCGGAGGGCGGGGTGCTGTCTGGAGCGAGAGACCGTCCGGTCCCATAAGGTCTTCTGGAACAGAAGATTGGGAGCGCGGCCGACGACTCGCAGACCGCGTGGCCGGTCACGCGGATCGCGACCTACCACTTGTGTGATTCAAGTGGATCGCCGGTTCGATCGCCAGCGAGGTCACCGCCGTCGCTCGGAAGAACGGTTTGACTGACGCTGACTGCCTCGCGGTAGCCGATCGACCGATAGCCCGTCCTCCTCCTCTCGGACATCCTGGCGAGCATGGGGACCTCGCGATCGACGTAGTCGACGATGCGCGCCTCGAGCTTGCCCGCTTGCGGCCGGTGCAGGCGTCCGGCGTACTGAACGAGCGTCCCTCGCCAGGAGATCGGAAGGGCGAGGAACAGCGTATCCAGGCGGGAGTCGTCGAAGCCCTCGCCGATGTAGCGCCCGGTGGCCAGGAGGAGTCTGGGCTCGTCGACCGGAAGGGCGCGAAGCCTCGCGAGCGTCTCGCGCCGCGACCGGGTACCCGCTCCTCCTCGCAGGACGATGACGTTCGGGCAGGCGGGCCCGAGACGCTCGGCGAGCACGTCGAGGTGGTCGCGCCGCTCGGTCAGGACGAGAGGGGAGCGGCCTTCCTCGAGGGCCCGCGTCACGTCCGCGACGATCATGTCGTTACGGGCTTCGTCCCGGGCCAGCGCCGCGTAAAGCGCCTGGATCGACGGCTTCGCGTCGGCCGGCGACCCGCGAAACGACGTTTCGCGGACGACAAGAGTCCTCACAAGCTCGCCGGGGGAGTCCTGCGCGGCGCGCCCGAGGCCACAGCGGATGGGGCCCACCTGCATGTGGAGGATCGGGTGGTGGCCGTCTCTCCGCTTCGCGGTTGCGGTCAGGCCGACGACGTACCGTGCCCGGACCGCCGAGAGGAGCCGCTCGAACGAGACGGCCGGGATGTGGTGGCACTCGTCGACGACGACGTGTCCGTACTGGCCGACGAGCTCGTCCACGGCTTCTCCACGGACGAGGCTCTGCATCATCGCGACGTCGATTCGGCCGTTCGGTTTCCGGGTGTTCCCGCCGACCCGCCCGATCTCCGCGGGGTCCAGACCGAGATGCAGCGAGAGCTGCTCGACCCACTGGTCGAGCAGGGGTTGTCGATGGACGAGGACGAGGGTCGAACGGGAGCGAGCCGCCACGAGCCAGGCACCGATCACCGTCTTCCCGGTGCCGGGCGGCGAGACGAGGACTCCGGTCTCGTGCTCGAGGAGCGCGCGCGCCGCCTCGTCCTGGCGTGCGGTGAGCCTGCTCCGGAACGACAGAGTGACTGCATCCCCGTCGATGCGCTCGTCGTCGAGGTCGAGCGGGATCGAGTGTTCGGCGAGCAGTCCACGGAGGTCCTCGACGCATCCGCGCGGCAGGGAGACGAAGCGAGGAAGGTCCTCGGCGCAGCTGATGACCCGTGGCGTGAGGGCCGTCGAGAGGCGCAGGTTCTGCTTCTTGAAGAACTCGGGATTCTGAAAGGCCGCCAGTCGCTGGATCTGGTCGAGGAGCGAGGAGTCGAGACCCTGCTTCTCGACGAAGAGCCGCTGAGCGAGGACGGTACGGACCTTCTCGGGGCGGGGTCCTCGAATGGGTCGCGGACCGGACTTCCGGGGCTGCGCACGCCACGGACGGAGGATGGCGTCGTCCTCCTCGTCCTCTACGGTCCGAACGCCCGTGACGAGCCCGTTTCGCTGTGCCTCGGCCGCGATCGCCTCGACGTCGCCGGGCGAGAGTCGCCGGAGCCCGGCGAGGAATGCCCACTGGTCCGGCCAGGGATCGAGGTTCGGGTCGAGGAAGATCGTGTTCCCGTCGTTCCGAGGGCCCCGCTGGAGGGGAAGCGCGATCAGGTTGCCGAAGCCACCTCGGGGCATCGTGTCCTGGTTGGGGAAGAGTCGGTCGTAGGACTCCCGACGACGTCAGAGGGACGAGGGAGACCTTCAGTCGAAGATGGGCCTGGGGGGTCCGGGGGGCGGCGGACAGCGCCCCCCGGGCGGCGAGAGCTCGTGCCGCCGGGACATCGTCTCTGTGAGCAGGTACGACGCCATCCTTCGGGCTGAAGCCGCCTTCACGGGAGCGGAGAAGAAAAGCCAGGCATGCGCCCCGTCCCCGGAGCGCGATCTCTCGACCGCGACGGGCAAGCCGAGGTCGGTACAGGTGCGGGCGAAGGCGGTGACGTCGGCGTGCCACTGCGCTTTGTCGAAGTCCACGGCCACGAACCAGCACGTCTCGTCGAGGAGAAGCGGATAGCAGCCGACGACGTGTCGCCCCTGGAGGTGATCCTGGATGACCTCGTCCGAGACCGGGACGAACGCCTGGGCCGGGCAGTCGCCACAGCGAACCCTCGGCTTGTCGCAGAACCCGCGCACCCACTCGTTGCGGCAGGCGGGCGCGTAGCCCTTCTTCCCGGTCCTCGCGTTCATCCAGAGCCGCGGGAATACGTCCTCTCTTCCACGAAAGAGGCTCCGGAAGAGCGCGACCTTACTTCGTGCGTCCAGGGCGGAACTCCCGACGTTCGCGGCAGCGCCGACGGGGCCGCTCTCCGGAACGGTGTTCCCAGCCCCTTCACGGAGTCCTGCTCTCCGTCTCTCGAGCTCCGCTCGCCGCGTGTCAAGCTCGGCGAGCTCAGCCTCGATGGCCGCGAAGGCGGCGGTGAGGGCCCGGCTCCGGCCCCCGGGGGTGCTCATCCGGCGTCGTCTTCGCCGGCGAGAGAGAGGATCCTCCTCCGGATCTCCGATGACATCCACATCCCCGAACCCGCGAGCTGATCCAGGATAGGGGCGACCCGCGGGACCAGTCCTCGGTCCTTGGCCTCGAGCAGGATGCGAAGCGTGCCCCAGGTCGCCAGACCGGCGGCACGCGCAGCCCGCCGTGCGAGAGCGTCGTCGAGGAGGATGACGCGATCCGGGTACTCGAGGGCGAGCGCCATGGCGGCGAGCTCTCCAGACCCCAGGTCGAGCGTCAACCACTCCGAGGGAGTCGATGCGGGATCGACCGTCGTCAACCACGGGAGCCCCGTGATCGACGGGACGTCGAATCCCCGGAATCTCCCCTGGTCGAGCTCGTCGATCACCGCCGACGGGATCCAGACGTCGTCGAAGATCTGCGGCAGCCAGCCGAGCGCGCCGATGCGGCCGAGGTAGAGGACTGGAGAAGTGTTAGTGATGGCGCCGGGCATCGGCTTCGAGCTCGGACAGCTCGGATTCGAGAGGGAAGGCCTTGTATCGCCTGAGTTCCAGGAGGAACTCGACCCGGCTCATGCCCGCAAGCTCGGCGGCCCTTCCCGAAGAGAGCCTGCCCAGCTCGTAGAGTTTGACCGCCGCGAGAATCTGCAGCTCCTTCGCGAACGAAACCTCATCCGTCTTCTCGGCGAGAAGGACCTTCTCCGGAACGTCGACGACGACTGCACGCGAAGCCATTTTTCTCGATCTCCCGAGGGCGATTCTCTCTCAGAAACGCCTTTCCCCTTCGCTGGCCGGGACGTCTCGACCGTCGCAGGTTACCTCGACGGCCCGTCCACACTTCTGTCCACATCGGCCGGACCCATCAGTCTTCCGGTGGCGCCGTCGGGATGCCGGAATCGCCCGGATGGAGAATGCGGAACTCACTGTCTACGAGAGAGTTGGGCATCCCCAGGGATCCGTGGGCGCCGTGTGGCGTCGGCAGGCTCCCGGGGTACAAACGGGCCCTCTTTCCCCATGGGGTTCAAGGGGTCGCGGGTTCGAATCCCGCCGTCCCGACCATCGATTCCAAACGACCTAGCGCCCCGCGAGGGGCGCGTTTTCGTGGCCGCGTGGGTTCGCCGTGCCGCTGCCGTGCCTGATCCGATATCTACGGAGGCCGTCGTGACGGATCCGATCGAACAGCATCGGGCGGCGCTCGTGGAGCTCTGTCGGCGCTACGCCGTCGATCGCCTCTACGTCTTCGGATCGGCGGCTTCAGGAGGCCTCAAGCCGTCCAGCGACGTCGACCTCGTCGTCTCCACGTCCGACCGTCTCCCGAACGGTGCATACGCGGACCGGTTCCTGGACTTCGCGGAGGCCGTGGAGAGCCTGCTCGGGCGACGGGTGGACCTGGTCTCTGAACAGTGCATTCGAAACCCGTTCTTCCGTCGTGAAGTCGAGGCGACGCAGCAGCTGGTCTATGGACAACCGCACGAAGAAGCTCCTGTTTGACGTCGGTTCGGCGGGCCGGAGCATCACGAAGTGGTGCAACGGTCGCTCCTACGAGGACTGAGAGAACGATCGGCAGCTTCGACGGGCCGGCGAGCGGGAGTTCGAGGTCATCGGGGAGGCGCTCACGCGCCTGATGCAGAACGACCCGGAGACGGCTGCGGGTATCGAGGATCTCCGCCGGGTCGTCGGCTTCCGGAACCGGATCATTCATGGATACGACACGATCGACGACACGACGGTCCGGGGCGTCGTCGAGGGGCATTCACCGAGACTCATCGCCCAGGTGAGCGCGCTACTCGAGGCAGCGGGCGAGCGCACCTGAGGTCGAACGGGCTGCAGGTGTCGGCGCCAGGCAGCCGCGACAGGACGGAGGCCGCGAGGTCCTTCTTCGAGTCGGCCATCACGCGATCGCCTCCAGGCAGGGCTGCATGATCCGGCTCGCTCCCCGGACACGTGCATGGCGAGCGAGGTCGCTCGCGCTGGACCGGCGCTTCTTCGTGAAGTCCTCGAGGGCACGCTGATCCCCAGGGACCGTGCGAGGAGCGGGCAGGTCCAGACCTGGTCGCGTCCGACCCGGAGTCTGAGAGCGACGAGGAGATCCTGCGGTTTCAGGGCCATGCCGTGAGTTCATTCGGGATTCGCGAATCACGAAAGCGCTCCGCGGGGCCGACCCGAGCGGGTCACGGCAGGCCGTCCTCCTTCGGTCCGGCAAGCCGGGTCCCCGCGAAGAGGACGGGGACGAGGACGAGGTTCAGGAAGGTCGACGTCAGGAGCCCGCCGAGGATGACCTGCGCCATCGGGCTGTTGATCTCGTTGCCGGGCTTCCCGCTCGCCAGGACGAGCGGGACGAGGGCGAGCGCGGCCGTGAGGGCCGTCATGAGGACGGGTGCCATCCGCTCCTCCGAGCCGCGCGAGACGGCCTCGCGCAGGGAGACCCCCTCGGCGAGGAGCTGCTCGTAGCGGGAGACGAGGAGGACGCCGTTGCGCGTGGCGACGCCGAAGAGGGTGAAGAAGCCGACGGCCGTCGCGATCGAGAGGACGCCGCCGCCGGCGGCGACGGCGAAGACGCCGCCGATGAGCGCGAGGGGGAGGTTCACGAGGACGATCGCCGTGTGCCGGTGGCTCCGGAACGAGAGGTAGAGGAGGCCGTAGATGCCGGCGAGGGCGAGGAGCGAGAGGAGGACGAGGAGGCGAGCGCTCTCCGCGGCCGCCTCGAACTGCCCGCCGAGGTCCATCCGGTAGCCCTCGGGGAGCGCGACGGCGGCGACGAGCGCCTCCCGGGCGCGCTCGACGGTGCCGGCGAGGTCGACGCCGGCGACGTTCGCCGTGACGACGGCGACCCGCTCGACGTCCTCGCGACGGACGATCGCCGGGCCGAGGTCCGAGCGGACCCGGGCGACGTCGGCGAGCCTCACGAGCTCTCCGCCTCCGGCGGGAACGGGAAGCCGGCCGAGCGCCTCGGCGTCGCTCCGGAGCCCCTCCGGGAAGCGGACGACGACCCGCGTCGGCAGGCCCCGGTCGACGATCTGGCCCGCCTCGGTTCCCTGGAAGAGCGCCTCGACGGTCCGGGCGAACGACGCGGCCGGGATGCCGTGGCGGGCGAGGGCCGCGCGGTCGGGCTCGACGAGGAGCTGCGGCACGGCGGCCTGCTCCTGGTTGGAGACGTCGACGATCCCCGGAACGTCCCCCAGGGTCGCCTGCGCCGCGGCCGCGAGCTTGCGGAGGACGGAGAGGTCCGGCCCGTGGAGCTTCACGGCGAGGTTCGACTTGGAGCCGGAGACCATGTGGTCGATCCGGTGGGAGATCGGCTGGCCGAACGTGACGTTCACGCCCGGGATCGAGGCGACCGCCCGGCGCATCGCCTCGAGCATCTCCTCCTTCGGCCGGCCCGGCTTCAGGACGACCTCGATCTCGGCGCCGTTCACCCCCTGCACGTGCTCGTCGCGCTCCGCGCGGCCCGTGCGGCGGCTCGTCGAGACGACCTCGGGGAAGGAGAGGAGCGCCTCCTCGACCTGCCGGCCAATCCGATCCGAGTCCTCGAGCGTGATCCCCGGCGCGGCCGCGAGCGCGACCGTGAGCGCCCCCTCGTTGAAGGGCGGGAGGAACGCGCGGCCGAGGAACGGGAGGACCGCGGCGGCCCCGAGCGCCAGGACGACGGAGGCGACGATGACGACCCGGCGCCGCGCGAGCGCCCACTCGAGCGTCGGGCGGTAGAACGCATGGAGCTTCCGGAGAAGCCACGTCTCCTGCTGCTCGAGCGCCTTCGCCTTCGGCAGGAGGAACGAGCAGAGGACGGGCGTCACCGTGAGCGAGACGACGAGGGAGGCCGCGAGGGCCGTGACGTAGGCGAGGCCGAGCGGCCGCAGGAGGCGGCCCTCGATGCCGGGGAGGAAGAAGAGAGGGACGAAGGCGAGGAGGATGACGAGCGTCGCGAAGAGAATCGCTCCCCGGACCTCGGACGAGGCCCGGAAGACGACCTCGAGGGACCCGTGCCGGTCCGCCTCCGGGCGGGCGGCGTTCTCGCGGAGACGGCGGAAGACGTTCTCGACGTCGATGATCGCGTCGTCCACGAGCGCGCCGATGGCGATGGCGAGGCCCCCGAGCGTCATCGTGTTCACCGTGGCGCCGAAGGCCGAGACCGCGAGGATCCCCGCGAGGAGCGAGAGCGGCAGGGCGATCGCGGAGATGAGCGTCGTCCTCACGTTCCCGAGGAAGGCGACGAGGACGAGGACGACGAGGACGGCGCCGTCGCGCAGGGCGGCGGAGACGTTCCCGATGGCGACGCGGATGAAATCCGCCTGCCGGAAGTTCTCCCGCTCGATCTTCACGCCTTTCGGCAGGGACCTCGCGAGCTCCTCCATCCGGCGGTCGATGGCTCGCGTGAGGTCGAGCGTGTTCGCGTCCGGTTGCTTCTGGACGCTCAGGATCACGGCGGGCCGCGCCCCGTAGGACGCCGTTCCGCGCTTCGGCTCGGCCTCCACGCGGACCTCGCCGAGACGGCCCACGGTGAGCGGGACGCCGCCGTCGACGCGCACGACGGCCGCGGCGAGCTCCTCCGCCGTCCGTGCCCGCGAGAGGCCCCGCACGAGGTACTCCTGGCCTCCGTCGACGTGGAAGCCTGCGGCGGGGCTGTCGCTCGCGGCCCGGAGCGCGGCGGCGACCTCCTCGACGCCCACGCGGTGGAGCGCGAGGAGGCCCGGATCGAGGACGATCGCGACCTGCTTCACGTCGCCGCCGATCGGGACGACCTGCGAGATTCCGGGGACGGCGAGGAGGCTCCGCCTCACGACCGTCTCGGCGATGCGCCGAAGCTCCATCGGCGGGACGGTGTCGCTCGTCAGGGCCAGGAACGTGACCTCGCCCATGATCGAGCTGATCGGACCGAGCTGCGGCCGGTCGACCTGGTCGGGCAGCTCCACCGTCTGGAGCCGCTCCGCGACGACCTGGCGCGCGCGGTAGATCTCCGCCCCCCACTCGAACTCCACCCAGACGACCGAGAGCGCGGCGCCCGAGACGGATCGGATCCGCCGCACGCCCGGCGCGCCGTTCAGGGACGACTCGAGGGGGAAGGTGACGAGGAGCTCGACCTCCTCGGGGGCCATGCCGCGGGCCTCGGTCAGGATCGTGACCGTGGGCGCGGTGAGGTCGGGGAAGACGTCGACGGGGGCGCGGAGCGTGGCCCAGGTCCCCGCGACGAGGAGAACGGCGGCGAAGGAGAGGACGAGGAGCCTGTGGCGGAGCGAGCCGCGGATGATCGCGTCGAGCATGGCGGCCTCAGTGGACGTGGCCCTGGACGCCGCCGCCCGAGACGAGCTCCGAGCGACGGATCGCGGGAGCGCCCGTCACGACGACCCGCTCGCCGGCTGCGACGCCGTCGACGAGGACGCGTGAGCCCTGCCGCGCGCGGACCGTCACGGTCCGGCGCGCGAAGCTCTCTCCCTCGACCTGGACGTACGCGACGAGCTGTCCGGCGTCGTCGACGAGGGCCGAGGAGGCGAGGACGACGCCGCGCTCGCCCGCGCCGAGGAGGAGCGAGGCTCCGAGCCGCGAGCCGATGGGGAGGACGTCCGCGCTCGCGCGCGCCTCGACGAGGACCTTCCGCGTCCCGGTCGCCGCGTCGATCTCCGGGGCCCGGGAGAGGAGGCGGATCGCCGCGCCGCGGAGCTCGAGGGGCGGCGATCCGCCCGCGCGCTCGAGGACGAGGCCGCCGGGCGCGCTCGTGACGCGCGCGGCGTCCGCGGGAGCGAGGGCGATCTCGACGAGGACCGGCTCGGGCTTCACGAGGCGGGCGAGGGCCTCGCCCGCGGCCACGGACTGGCCCGGCGAGACGCGCACCTCGGCGACCCGCCCGGCGAACGGCGCGGGGAGCGGCACGGCCGTGCCGGAGCCGGGGCGTCCCTCGCGCGCGGCGCGGGCCGAGGCGAGGTCCCGTTTCGCGGCGTCGAGCCGGGCGGCGAGCGACGTCGCCGCGGCCTCCGCCTCCCGGACCTCCCGCGTGCTCGTCGCCTCGAGCGGGAGGAGCTCGCGAAGGCGGACGAGCCGCTCGCGGGCCGCGCGCTCGTCCGCGTCGAGCGACGCCACGGAGGCCTCGAGGTCGGCAACCGACCGCTCGGAGGCGACGCGCGGCAGGAGCGAGAAGACGGCTTCGCCCGCGCGCACCGCGAGGCCCGGGTGCGGCCAGCGGGCGTCCGAGACGACGGCGTCGAACGGCGCGGTCAGGAGCGTCTCGCCTC
This sequence comes from uncultured Holophagales bacterium, assembly GCA_964636395.1. Lineage (GTDB taxonomy): Bacteria > Acidobacteriota > Thermoanaerobaculia > UBA5066 > UBA5066 > UBA5066. The sequence continues at coordinate 7,701 of CAZWRQ010000023.1, read as the reverse complement.
CGGGAACGGGAAGGACGCGGGCCGGGCCCGAGACCGCCGAGGCGAGCGCCTCCTCTGCGGCGGCCGCCGTCGCGAACGGCGTCTTCCACTGCTGCTCCTTCAGGAACGACGTCGCCTCCGCCGCGTCGGCGGCCCCTGCCTCACCGACGAGGCCGCCCGGCTTCTGCCTCGAGCCGACACGGACCTTCGGCCCGGGGATCGTCTCCGTGCCGGCGGCCGAGACGATCTCGAAGGAGAGCGCCGAGACCCCTTCCGCGGAGGGCGCCACGGGCACCCGGAAGATCCCGGGGCGGACCGCCTTCGTCGCCGTGAAGCGCTCGGAGCCGACGACCACCGTCACGCTCCCGTCGAGGAGCGGCTGGAAGCCGTCGAGGATCGTCACGTGGACGCCGGAGCTGGACGTGCCGCCTGCGACGAGCGGCTCGGTCTCGGCGAAGACCTCGTAGCGCGCTCCCCACGCCGTGACGGCGAAAGGCTCGGTGGTCTCGCCCGATTCGCCGGAATGGCCGCCGTCGGCGTCATGGGCGTGGGCGGACTCGGCTTCGCGCGGATGGCTGCCGTCGGCCTCGTGCGGGTGGCCGTGATCGCCGCACCCGAGCGGGAGGGCCGCGAGGAGCGCGAGGAGGGCGGTTGCGAGGGTCTTCTTCATCGGGCTTCTCCCGTGAGCGGCCGGCCGGCGGCGGCCTCGAGGGCGGCGTGCGCGGCGACTGCGGAGGCGTGGGCGTCGGCGTCGCGGAGGCGGGCGCCGAGGACGGAACGAAGGGTGTCGAGGAGGTCGGTGAGGGGCAGCTCTCCGGCGGCCCAGGCGGCCCGGGCCGCATCCTCGAGCCGCGAGACTCCGGAGGCCGAGGCTCGGGCCGCGGCGGCTTCGGCCGCGAGCCGGTCCCAGGCGGTCCGGGCGGCGGGCACGACGGTAGCGGCGGCGGCGCGGACGAGCGCCAGGTCGGCCTCCGCCGCCCGGAGCCGCGCCTCGGCGCGCGCCCGGTCGGCCTGTCCGCGGTCGAAGAGGGGGAGGGTCACCGAGGCGGAAAAGACGGCGCCGGAGTGCTCCCCGCCCGCGGGGTCGCGCTGCGTCTGGTACCCGGCGCGGATCGCGGGGGAGAGGAGGAGCCGCGAGGCGATCGACCGGTCGGCCTCGGCGACCCGCAGCTCAGCCTCGCGGGTCCTCACGGAGGGGTGGGCCGCCGCGTCGAGCTCGGCGACCGGCGCGGGAGCTTCGGACCTCCCGGGGACCGCGTCGGCCGGCAGCGTCACCCACTCGCCGAGGCGCGCGCGCGCGGCTTCGCGCTCGACTTCGGCCGAAGCGAGGTCGCCCCGGGCCTGCGCCGCCTCCAGCTCGAGGCGCCGCGCCTCGAGCCCGGTCGCCTCGCCCGCGTCGGCCCGGGCGCGGGCTCTCGCCGCGAGCGAATCGAGCGCGGCGGCATGCCGCGACAGCGCCGAGGCGCGCTCCGCCGCCCGGAGCCACGCGGCGAAGGCCTCGCGCAGCCGCAGGCGGGCCGCGAGCCGGATCTCGCCGGCGCGGGCCGATGCCGCAGCCTCTCCCGCGAGGGCGGCGGCCTTGCGGGCGCCTCGGCGGCCGTCGAACGGGAGCGCCCAGGAGAGGCCCCACTCGTCCTGCTTCGGGGCGCCCGACGGGCGCTCGCCCGCCCACTCGATGGACGGGTTCGGGAGGAGCCTCGCGCGCCGCGAATCGGCGCGCGCCTCCTCCTCGACGGCTGCGGCGGCGACGAAGGCCGGGTGGTCCTCACGAAGAGAAGCGAGGAGGCTCTCCTCCGTCACCTCGGCGGGGGTCGCGGCGGCGGACAGGGCCGCAAGGAGCATGAGCAACAGGAATCGGGTTCCCACGGGGTCCTCCTCTCGGGAATCGGAGCGAGGGCGGACGGGCAGCCGCGCGGCTGCAGCCGTGGGGTCTCAGATCCGGAAGACGCGAAGCGAGGCCTGCCGGGAGGGACCGCCGGGATCGGGGTCGTCCCGCCGGGGCAGAGAGCGGACGGGAGGGAATGCGGGCGTCGTGGCCGAGACCGCCTTCGCTCCCGGCGAGGCGCTCGGCCGGGCCTCGGGCCGCGCCCTCATCGCCTCGGGCGAAGCGACGAGGGCGTGGGCGTGCGGCGGTTCCGAGTCGGAGTGGAGGTGCCCGTGGAGCAGCGCCTCCACCGCCCTCGGCGGCGCGCCGTGATGAGCGTGGTCGAGCTCGTGGAGAACGAGCGCCGCCGAGGCGGCTGCGGGGAGCAGCCAGCCGACGAGGAGCACCACGGTCGCTCGAAAACGTCGCCCGGTCACGCGGGCGGAGGCTAGCACGCCGGCCGAAACGCAGGCCCGACGGAGGCGCGCGCCGCCCTAGAATTCCAAATCGAGGGAGCGGCCCGAGATGTCCGCGTCACGCGCATTCGTCCTTCGCCTCGTCGCGATCGGCCTCGTCGGCGGCGCCCCGGCGCTCGCGGAGGCGACGGGGAGCCCCGGCGGCGAGCCGCCGCGACACCACTTCGGCGACTCCGCGCGCCCTTCCGTCGCGCTGACCTTCGAGGAGCCCGAGGCGCCCGGAGCGCCGTGCTTCCTCGAGCTCGAGCTGCTCGCGGGCAACCGCGTCGAGGTCCGCGCGGCGACGCCCGCTCCGACCCGCGCGACCTGCCGCCGGACGGAAGCCGGCTGGGAGGTCTCCGGCACGAGCCGCCTGGAAGGGAAGGAGCTCGCCTTCCGCGCAAGCGTCCGCCCCGACGCCAGTGCCCTCGAGTGGACGTCGCCGCGCTCGGTGACGCTGCGCGACGGCAGCGTCCACGCTCTCGCCGGACGCTACCCGAGGCTCGGCGAGGCGGCGCGGGCCGCTGCCGCCCGCGCGTCGTTCGAGGCCGTCGACCGGGAGCTGAACGCCGTGTACCGACGCCTCGTGGCCGCCCGGCCCCCGGAGGCGGTCGCCGCGCTGCGCGCCGACCAGCGGCGCTGGCTGAAGTACCGCGACTTCACGCTCCTCGACGGCGACGACGCCGCGGCCGTCGGGCCGGGGACGGCGCCCCACCTGCGCCGGCAGGGGCTCCGGACGCTCGAGCGGCTCCGCTACCTGGGCGCGCTCCTCGACCCTCCGCGCACCGCCCTCGGAGAGAGCCTCTACGCCGACGGCCGGGGCGGAACGATCGCCGTCCGTCGACTCGGAGACGCCCTCGCCTTCGCGGTGCGCGCCGACATCCCCGGCTTCGACCTCCCGAAGGTGCCCCGCGACGTGCCGCTCCGCCTCTGCGGCGTCGCGCGCCCCTCGGGTCCTTCCGCCTGGGAGGCCCTGCGCGAGGCGATGACGGTCTCGGACGCGACCTGGGCCCCCGAACGGCTGCGACTCTCGCTCGGCGCGGGCGGCCGTCTCCGCGTCGAGGACGCCGGCAGCGAGGCCGGCCCCCTGGCGCACGTCCTGGCGGGCGACTACGTGCCGCTGCGGCGCCTCGCGCCCGCTGACTCCCCGCTCCGCGCGCTGATCGCGGACCTCCCCGCTCAGGCCTTCGACGAAACGACGGACGGCCTCGAGGGAGACGAACGCCTGGCCCTGCTCAGCACGGGCTCGGGCGGGTCGTTCAGGATCGGAGCCGAGTCGCCCGACCGGCTCTCCCTCCGCTTCCCGGGTGGCCACGTCAAGGTCGCCTTCTTCGCGGGCGCCGAAGGCGGCGCGGTCCTCGCCGTCGAGCAGGTGAACGGGCGGAACCTCTCCGTGAATCTCTGGCGGCAGGCCGAGCGGGGCATGCCGTTCGTCGCGTGGAACGAAGGCCTTCCCGCTCGCGGCAACGCCGTGGTGCACCTCGACGACTCCGGAATGGTCCGGCTGACGCGGCCGGGAGGCGGGAGCGGGGCAGCCTCGGCCGGCGCTCGGGTCCTCACGTGGGACGGGTTCGGCTTCGAGCCCGAACGCGCCGACGGGGCGTCGCCGGCGGGGAAGTAGCCGCCCGGAACCCGCCTCCGCCGCCGGGTCGACCGTCGTCCCCGGAAGCGGCAGAAGCGGACTCGGTCGGGTACGGCGGACGATCCGGGGCCCGGCGCCGGGCGAACCCGAGTCGTCAGTCGTGGCCCCAGGGCGCCGGCGGAGGGGCGACCGGCTTCGAGAGGTCGAACTCCACACGGAAGAGGCGGCCGCCGGGGCGCGACAGCTCGTAGAGGAAGCGCTTGCCCGGCTCGATCTCCATGGCCCAGACGTTCGTGACCGAGGCCGTCAGCCCCTCGCGCCGGAACGCCGCGACCGAGTCGGCATCCACCGGGAACTCCTGACGGAGGGCGGTGCCCGCGGCAGCCGTGTCGCCCCCGTACATCGTCGTCGCGTCGGAGCTGCCGTCCGCGTGCCTGTGATCGTGCTTCAGGCGCAGGCCGTCGGGCGTGCGCGTCAGCACCCACGTGCGGGAGCGGTCTTCTCCGACGTGGAAGGGGATCTTCACCTCGCCCGCAGAGCACCGCCGGACGTGCATCACGAGCCGCTTGCCGGCGAACGCGCTTCCCGGAGCGGCCGGCTCGTCCGCCACGACGCGGCCCTCGAAGGCCTGGCCGCAGAGCGCGGCGAGCCGGGAGAGGAACTCGTCGGCCGGCGCGGGCGAGCCGGGCGCCGCCTCCCGCGGCGCGTCGGAGGCCGCCGGTTCCGGCGGCGGCACGCCGGCCGAGGAGGGCGCCGCCGCCACGAAGGCCGCGAGAAGGACGAGGACGGTCGAGATTCGGCGGCGAGCTCGCATCGGGTTCGTTCCCTTCGGCTCCGGAGAATAGCGGGGACGGCAGGCGACCGGTCCCGAGCGGGCCGGAGTGCGCGGGCCTCGCGGCAGATCGCCGGACGCCCCGTCGACCTCAGACCCCCCGCTCCTTCGCGCGGAGGACGAGCACCGTCCCGCCGACGACGAGGAGCATCCCGGCGACGGGCGCCGCCGACCAGCGGTAGCCCTCGAACGCGGTCGAGGCGAGCATCGCGATGAGCGGGATGACGGCGGCGGTGTAGCCCGACCGCCCCGCGCCGATCCGCTTCAGCAGCGTGAGGAACGCCATGAACGCGACGACCGACCCGAAGAGCGCGAGGTAGGCGAGGGAGAGGACGTACCCGGGCCGCGCGTCGAACGTGAACGGGACGCCGCTCACGGCGCACCACGCCCCCACCGCGAGGGAGGCGTAGCCCATCGCGAACGCGATCGACGGGGCGACGGTGAGCCCGGTCGAGAAGAGGCGCTGCGAGTAGAGGTTCCCGGCCGACGCGAAGAGCGTCGCGACGAGGGCGAGAGAGAGCCCGCGGAGCTGCGTCGTGCCGGCGTGGAGGCTCGTCACCTCCGGCCAGAAGAGGAGCGCGACGCCCGCCACGCCGAGGACGGCTCCGAGCGCGACGGCCGGCGGCGCCGGAGTCCCGAAGAAGACGCGGGCCCCGATCAGGTTCCAGAAGACCAGGAACGAGAAGACCACCGCGACGAGGCCCGACGCGAGGTGCTGCTCGGCGCGGTAGACGAGGACGTAGTTCAGGCCGAAGAGGAGGAAGCCGAGGAGCGCGAGGCGCCCGTGGTCGCGCGCCGGGAACCGGAGCGGGATGCCGCGCAGGAGGCACCACGCGACGAGGAGGAGCGAGGCCAGCGCGAACCGCCACGCCACCGAGACCTCGGGTGCCACGACCCCGAGCTGGAACTTGATGGCGAGCCACGTCGTTCCCCAGATGAACGAAGAGAGGAAGAACAGGAAGACGTCGGACGAGCCGCCGGGCTTGGGCGACGCCGCGGGGGAGTGATTCATCCGGCGGAGTGTGCACCCGGGGCCGCCCTCGGGGCCGGCGGAGAGGTAATGTCCCCGCCATGTCGGACCCTTCGCCGGCCACCCCCATCGACGCGCGGCTGCGCGACATCGGCGGCTTCACCGTCCGCCGCCTCCTCCCGTGGCGGGCGCGCCGCATGGTCGGGCCGTTCGTCTACTTCGACCACATGGGCCCCGTGCGGCTCGAAGCCGCGCGCGGCGTCGACGTCCTCCCGCACCCCCACATCGGCCTCGCCACGGTGACCTACCTCTACGAGGGGGCGCTCCTCCACCGCGACAGCCTCGGCACCGCGCAGGTCATCCGCCCGGGCGACGTCAACTGGATGACCGCGGGGCGCGGCATCGTTCACTCCGAGCGGACGCCCCCCGCGGAGCGGGCCTCGGGGCCGCGCCTTCACGGCCTACAGGTCTGGGTCGCCCTCCCCACGGCGGACGAGGAGATCGAGCCCTCCTTCCGCCACCACCCGGCCGCGACCCTCCCCGAAATGGAGCTGGGCGGCGTGAGGCTGCGCGTAATGGCCGGCTCCGCGTACGGCGCCACCTCTCCCGTCGAGGTCCGCTCGCCGCTCTTCTACGTCGACGCCGCGATGCCGGCCGGATCCGAGCTCCCCCTTCCGGAGGAGCACGCGGAGCGGGCCGTCTACGTCGTCGAGGGCGCGGTTCGCGCCGCGGGCGCGAGCGCCGGCCCCGGGCGGATGCTCGTCTTCTCGGAGGGCGCCGACGTCACCCTGAAGGCCGAGGCGGCCACGCGCGCCGTCCTCGTCGGCGGGGCCCCGCTCGACGGCCCGAGGCACATCGACTGGAACTTCGTCGGAAGCTCGAAGGATCGGATCGAGAGGGCGAAGGCGGACTGGAGAGAAGGCCGCTTCCCGAAGGTGCCGGGCGACGAGACGGAGCTCGTCCCGCTGCCGGGGTGACGAGGCGGCCCCACCGGTCGGCGAAGGAGGAGCTCGTCTCGGCGGCGGGGCGAGGCGGGTCGTGTCGGGCCTGACGGCCGGACGTAGACTCGAGCGATCACCCGCTCGCTGATCGGTCCGCTCCGTCTCGTGCTCGCCGTGGCGCTCCGTACGGCCCGGTCCTCGCGGTGCGCGTCGAAGGGCAGAGCCCTCCCTGCGCTCGCCCTCCTCGCCGCGCTCGCCGCCGGTTGCGGCACGCGTGTTCACGAGCACGTCCTCGAAGTCGTCGTTCGCGATCCCTCCGGACGGCTCGGCGCGCCGCCCCACGAGGTCGGGGTCTTCGACTGGAGGATGGGGCGGAGCGCGGAGTGGGCGCGGAAGACCGCCGGGACGGCGGGAACCCGGCCCTATCGGACGACGTTCTCGACGGTCGACACGATTGCGGCCGGAGTCGCGCGGCCCGAGAAGGTCGAGCTCGCCCTCTGGCTTCCCGGGCTCGAGCCCGTGGGCTTCTACGCGCTTCGGGTGGAGCCGAAGGCGCAACCTGCAGGGAGGACCACGCTTCGCCCCGTCCGCTTCGACGAGTCGCCGGCGGACGCCGTCGCGCCGTCGCTCGCCGTTCGATGGACCACGTCGCCGGTGGAGAAGGGATGGCGGATCGCGCTCGAGCTCGCGGTTCCGGCCCACGCCGGGAGGGAGAAGGACGGCTGAGCGCGGCGTCGGCGCGAAAAGCGCGCCGATTCCGCTTGACCCCTCTGGTCCGCGGCGATAGGTTCCTGATTGCGGATGATCCGCAAATAGGAATGAAACGCAAGGCCGAGCCCGACCGGACCGAGCAGCGGCTCGAGCGCCTCCGGACGGCGGCGAGAGAGGCGGGGCTGAAGCTGACGCCCCAGCGGCTCGAGATCTTCCGGGAGATCGCGGGGACCCAGGAGCACCCCGACGTGGAGACCGTCTTCCGCGCCGTCCAGGAACGGATGCCGACGGTGTCGCTCGACACGGTCTACCGGACGCTCTGGGCGCTCCACGACCTCGGCCTCGTCACGACGCTCGGGCCGCAGCG
>CAZWRQ010000022.1:0-28756 GCA_964636395.1 uncultured Holophagales bacterium | reverse complement strand
GAGGCGTGCTCTACGGCGTGGGTGCGGTCGGGGATCCGAATGAGGGTACCTCCGTCGCGATCTCGGCGGACGGGAACACGGCGATCCTCGGAGGCTCGGGGGACAACGGCAACCTCGGCGCGGCATGGGTCTTCACTCGGACGGCAGGGGCCTGGACGCAGGAGGACGGGAAGCTCGTCGGCACCGGCGCGATCGGCGCCGTCCGCCAGGGAGCGTCGGTGTCGTTGTCGGCCGACGGCAACATGGCAGTCGTCGCGGGCTACGACGACGACGCGCGGGCCGGCGCGCTCTGGATCTGGACGCGAACGGGCGGGAACTGGGCGCAGCAGGGAGCGAAGCTCGTCGGCAGCGGCGCGGTCGGCGCGGCGGCCCAAGGGGAGTCCGTGGCGCTGTCGGCGGACGGAGGAACGCTGATCGCGGGAGGCCCGTACGACGAGAACGGCGCCGGCGCGGCCTGGCCGTGGGCCCGCAGCGGGGCGGAGTGGTCGCAGCAGGGAAGCAAGCTCGTCGGCAGCGGCGTCGCTCGGGTCGCCTCGCAAGGGCGATCCGTAGCGCTGTCCGCCGACGGCAACACGGCGATCCTGGGCAGTCCGTACGGACCGGAGGACAGCGGTGCCTGCGTCTGGGCGCGCACCGGCGGCGTCTGGGAGCAGCAGGGCGGGATCCTCATCGGCAGCAGTGCCGTCGGTTCCTCGAACCAGGGGGAGAGCGTCTCGATATCCGCCGACGGCAACACGGCGATCGTCGGCGGACGCGACGAGGACACCAAGACGGCCGTCGCCTGGGTCTGGACGCGCTCCGGCGCGGCCTGGACGCAGCAAGGAAGCAAGCTCGTCGGCGGCGGCGCGGCGGGCTCCTCACCCACGGGAGCGGCCGTCGCCCTGTCGGGCGACGGGAATACCGCGCTTGTGGGCGGCTACGAAGCCAACAGCCTTGCCGGAGGCGCGTGGGTGTGGGTGAGGACGGGGGACATCTGGACGCAGCAGGGCGAGATGCTCGTGGGGAGCGGCTCGGCCGGGAACATCGCCCGTCAGGGGAGCGCCGTCGCACTGTCGGAGGACGGCGACACCGCGATCCTCGGGGGGGTCTACGACGACGGCGGGGTCGGCGCGGCGTGGGTCTTCACCCGCTCGGGCGGCGTATGGACGCAGCAGGGCGCCAAGCTGGTCGGGACCGGAGCGGAGACTCCCGCGGCGCAGGGCTCCGCCGTCGCGCTGTCGGGCGACGGGAACACGGCGATCGTGGGGGGGCCGACGCAGGACACCTGGTACGACGCGGTCGGCGCGGCCTGGGTGTTCGTGCGGACGGGCGGTTCCTGGGCGCAGCAGGGCGAGAAGCTCGTCGGTCCCGGTGCGACGGGGCTATCGCTTCAAGGGACATCGGTCGCATTGTCGCGAGACGGAGGCGCCGCGATCGTCGGCGGTCCGGCCGACGCGGACGGCGCCGGCGCGGCGTGGGTCTGGAAGCGTGCCGGCGATGTGTGGACGCCGCACGGCACCAAGCTCGTGGGAACCGGGTCGGACACGCCCGCCCGGCAGGGAGAGTCCGTTGCGCTGTCGGGCGACGGGAGCACCGCGATCGTGGGTGGCCCGAATGACACGACAGGCGGAAACACCGCCGGAGCCGCGTGGGCCTTCAGCACAGGGCAGTCGTTCTACCCGCTCTCCCCGTGCCGCCTCCTCGACACGCGAGACCCCGCCGGGCCCCTCGGCGGGCCGGCGCTGGCGGCGGACGGCAGCCGGCTCTTCACGATGACGGGCGTCTGCGGCGTCCCCGCCGACGCGCGCGCCCTTTCGGCGAACGTCACCGTCACTCAGACGACGGCAGCCGGTGGCCTGACGCTCCACCCGGGCGATCAAGCGACGCCAACCGCCTCGACGATCTCCTTCGGTGCCGGCCTTACCCGCGCGAACAATGCCATGCTTCTGGTCGCCGATGACGGCTCGGGGACGGTCAACGTCGTGAACCGGAGTCCGGGGCCGCTGCATCTCGTCGTCGACGTGAACGGCTACTTCAGATAGGAGTCGTCGTCACCGTCGCGCGGGAGCTTCGGCCCTGTGCAATTCACGGGTTGCGGAGAGCGGGCCCTTTCCGGGGTACCTTGAACCTCCCGGTCGTCTGATCGGTGAGCACGCTCTGTCAATCAAACCTCGGTTGGTCCGATTGCGCCGATATCCAAGACAAGACCGAGCGTTCGGTATCTGGGGCCACGCTTTGTTGATTGACGAATTCACGTCAACTGGCGTAAAAGCCTTCCGGCAATTCACGCAGCCTCGCACGCGCCTCCGAAATTGGGGTACATACATGAAGTCTGCTCGCCTTTCGTCCCTCACATGGCCCGTCCGTCTCCTGTCGCTCGCCCTCCTGCTGGGCGTGACGTCGGCTTCTCACGGCCAGACGCCCCCAGAGGGGATACACCAGCTCGACGAGATGCTGCCGGGGTTCAAGCCGAAGCAGGTCTACGACGTCTCCGGGATCGACCAGGTGAACCTCTTCAGCGGCGACCCCCACCTCGCGGTTCCCCTCGGTCCGTCCTACCCCCTGGCCTATGGGATGTCGTTCCAGCTCACCGCCCACTACTCCGCCAAGATCTGGAACGTCTCGTCGGGGCTCTGCGACTATGACCCGTATCACCTCTGTGAGACCGAGATCCGGACGAACCGGGCGCACGTGGTGGGCCATCCCACCCTGGGTGTCGGGTGGACGCTCGAGGTCGGGTTCATCGCCCCCGGGACGACGGCGAACGCCGTCAAGTGGAAGACTCCCGACGGGGGGTTCCACGAGTGCTCGGATGGGGGCGGCACTTCGACCGGAAGGTGCGGCGACCTGAACGTCCGGATTCGGCCGCTCGCCTCGGGTGGCTACCGGGTCTCCCTCCCCGACGGCTCGTCGCAGATCTACGCCCACAGGTACCAGAGCCCCGTATCCGTCAACGCGGCGGACTTCAACGATCAGGAGCGATTCGAGCCGACGATCACGAACGAGCGATTCGGCCTGACCGAGATGCGGGACCGACTCGACAGACCGGTCCTCGTCGTCCAGTACCGCGGCGACTACGCGAACCTCGCGGAAGGCTGGAAGGTCGACCGGATCCTCCTCCGGCGGGGAGAGCCGGAGGGGACGATCGGGAGCTGGCCGGCCATCGTCTACCACTGGGCGCAAGGTGGTTCTGGTGCATGGCCGGTCCTGAGCTCCATCGAGTTCCCGCCCTCCGACGCGACTGGTGGCGTGCCGCAACAGGCCACCTTCACGATCGCCTCGCGTGCGATGCACCGGACGGACCTCAGCGACAACTCCAACCCGACGAAGTGCGGCTTCCCCCTCTATCCGGAGGAACCGGTCCTCCCCTTCCTCGATGCCATCACCGTCTCCGGCCTCCGGCCGTACGCCTTCACGTACTACGCGTCCGCTGCCAATACGGAGCTCTTCAAGAACGGAACCCTCCGGACGGTCACCCTCCCGACGGGCGGGATGATCGAGTACACGTACAAGGCCACCTCCGGTAGGGCCATCCGGTACCCGGAGTGCACAGCATGTGCGTCCCCCGAGGCGTTGCCGGCCACCCTCTTCCCGGAGCAGGAAGCGCCGGAGGCCGTCGACTTCGACCCCTGCACGGACCTCGCGAAGCGCGCGCTCTTTCTCGACAGGAGCCCGGCCGTCTTCGAGCGGATCGAGAGCGACCCCGTTTCCGCGAGCGCTTCCGTCACACGCTACCATCGCGCGGCCTACGCGAGCCCGGAGTACGAGAGCGACACCTATTCCAGCCCGAGCCGAGGCATCCGACGGATCATCGTGGACCGGCCGAGCGGCAACGCCGGGGATGGGCGCACGTACGAGGCGCACTACCTTTCGGTGCCGCTGTCCGGGGGCAGTCCGGTCGAGCTCGAGACGCGGACCTGGCACGAGCCGAGCGGGACGTCGCCGGCGCCGAATCGCTCCACCGTGACTTGCTACGAAGGCACCCCCTCTGCCCCTGAGTTCAGGTGCGGCGTCCTGGAGCCCGACGTGGTTCAGCCGGAGAGGTGGATCACCGTCGACAGCTCGCGCTTCGATCCGGATCGCCTCACGAAGAGCGTCGTCTGGTACGGCGCGAACCCCCTCGGCGGAGGAGAGTGCTCCCTCGACACGACGCTCGCCTGCCACCAGACGGCGTACTCGGGCCCGTGGAACGAGGTCGCCCGCCGCTACCCGATCGTGACCGAGTCGATTGACACCACGCTGGAGAACCCCAGCCTCGGTCTCGTCCCGCCTGACTGGGTCTCGCGCGTCACGACCACGACCCTGAATCCGGAGGCCACGTCGACAACGTGGCTCCCCAACCTCATCGACGACCAGACCGTGACCGAGACCTACACGACGGGGTGCATGGGAGCCAACGCCTTCCGGGCTCCCTGCACGAAGCTCACGACCTACACCTTCAATCGGACGAACGGCTTCCTCGAGCGCGTCCAGACCGTCAACCCGTCGAACTCGAGCGAGTACCTGCGGACGACGTGGACGCCCGACACGGAAGGGAACCCGGCCATCGAGGTGCGGTCCGGGACGGGGATCGTCTCCTCGACCAGCTTCCGGACGGACCGGCTCTTCCAGCACGGCCTCGTGAGGAAGTCGTCCCGGGTCGGTGTGCCGGGCGCCTGGGCCTCATTCGACGTCGATCGGGACCCCGTCACGGGCCTCATCACCGCCTCACGGGACCCGAACGGACCCGAGACCCGCTTCTCCTACGACTCGCTCGGTCGCCTCACCTCGGTCTCACCGCCCAGCGCCGTCCCCACCACCTACGCCTATCTCGAGTACCAGCCAGGGTCGAGGCCTCCCTTCGTCCTGTCGAAGCAGACCGGTGCGAGGCCCGACTCGACCGACGACGGTGTGCCCGCCGTCGGGTCGGGTTCCGTGGAGGCGTATCAGTACGACGGCTTCGGCCGGATTCGCCGGCAGATCCGGCGCCTTCCGAACCGCCTCGCCTGGAACCCGACGACAGGCCCCTGGAGCTATTTCGCCTTCCAGGAGAGCCGATACGACGCGGCTGGGAACCTCGCGTTCCTCTCGGAATGGGTCCCCTGCGTATCCAGTCCGTCGGACGAGACCGACCTGACCGCCTGCTTCGAATCCACGGCGCCGGCCGGCACGACCTGGTCGAACTTCGACCTCCAGGGGCGGGCCCGGAGCCTTCAGCTCGCCGACGGCAGCGTGACGACGAAGTACTTCGCGGATTGGGAGTTCGGGATTCCGGACTCCGACACGGCCGAGATCACCGTCATCCAGGACATCCCCGGCCGGAACCTCGTCAGCGGGAGCCGAAAGGACATCTTCGGCCGGCTCCTCGCGGTGGCCGAGCCGGCCGAGTCGACGCAGATAGCCGGTCGGGCCGCGTGGGAAGACTTCGAGTTCCCGTTCGTGAGCCGATACGACCACAACACCTTCGGCCAGATGACCGCCGCCCGCGTCCTCGAGTCGCTCGGTCATTCGCAGAAACGGACGTTCACCTACAACTCGCTCGGCCTTCTCACCCAGGAGAAGACCCCGGAGCGCTCGGACGATGGGAACGTCGACGGAACGGGGTACACCACCTACGGCTCCTACGACGCCCTCGGCAACGTCCTCCAGAAGAGCCTCGACGGCCTGCCGTACACCTACGCCTACGATCCGCTGGGCCGCCTTCAGACGGCGAGATCGAACGGAACGCTGTACCTTCAGAACACTTGGGACGCGCCGTCATCCTCCGGAGCCACGAACTACGGTCGGCTGACGACTCGCCTCGGAACGAACCCTTCGCTCAGCCAGAACATCACGGAGTCGTTCGAGTACGACCCGGAGTCCGGACGGATGAGCGGGAAGTCCACGACCTTCGGCTCCGGCCTCCTTTCGACCGTCACGGAGCGTTGGCACTACAACGATCTCGGCCTCCTCGCCACCTACAACCACCCGCGCTCGACCGGCCTCTTCTCCGTCGCGACGACCTTCGTCTCCGGCCTGCCGGTAACGGTCTCCGCGAATGGGCTTCCGGTCGTCCTGGCCGCCCAGTACCACCCCTCCGGAGCGCTCGCGTCCTACACGACCGGGAACGACCCGGGCGGAGCGGTGACGACGTCCATCGAGATCGACCGGTCCACTTGGATGCCGAGGCCCTCCTCCATCTGGACCGCCGGAGCCAGCACCGGCTTCTCGTCGGGCAGCTACGAGTACGACGCCAAGGGCAACATACTCGCCATCGGCGACGACTGGTTCGAGTACGACACGCGCTCACGTCTCAACATGGCGTCTCTCGAGGGCAGGGGCGGCTACCAGTACTTCTACGACGGTCTCGGGAACATGATCGAAGCCCCGTTCTTCTCCTTCGACATCAACCCCCTCACGAACCACATCCTGACCGCCTCGAATCGCCTCGAGCCGAAGGCCCCGCAGACCGCCTACTCCTACGTGCGCGGCAATCTCCGCAGCCGCGACGCGGAGCTCTTCGACTGGGATCCCTTCGACCGGATGACGCGCTACTCGTCCGGCTCCTCGTTCCACAGCTACGCCTACACCGGCACGAACGAGCGGATCCTGACCGTCCCCAACGGGAACCTCCCGTGGGCGCAGTACACCCTCCGCGACGCCGAGAATCGAGTCGCGACCGAGCTGGCCGGCAACGGCTCCGGCGTCTCCTGGATGCGCGACAACGTCTACCTCGGCAGCCTCCTCGTCGGTTCGTACCACAGCTGCGCGAGCGGCTCGAGCCCCGCCTGGGAGTACCTTTCCTCGGATCACCTCGGCACCCCACGCCTCGCCACTGACACAAATGGCACGACCCTCTGGCAGAAGAAGTACACGCCCTACGGCGAGGAGCTCTATCCCTCCAACGACTCGACCGACCAGCCGCTCGAGTTCGCCCTCATGGAGAAGGACTTCCGCTTCGAGGACAGCAACCTCACCCGATACTACGACCACGCCCGCACGCACTCGAGCACCCTCGGAAGGTTCCTCAGCCCGGACCTCCTCGCCGGAAGCCCCGAAGACCCGCAGTCGCTGAATCGGTACGCCTACGCTAGGAATAACCCTCTCAAGTACGTCGACCCAGATGGGAAGAATCCTGGCGTCTCAGGAGCCGTGGTCGGTACGCTCGCCCGAAGGGCCGCGACCGGCGCTGCATTCTCCGTCGCGGGGCGCCTGCTAGCCAACGCCTTCATGCGTCGCTTCAACCCCGATCACGACATGATGACCGGCGTCGGTGGTGCAGCATTGAGCGGTGCGCTCACCGGGGGCGCGAACGCAACGAGCAAGACCGCGAAGGTCCTCGCACACGTTGGAGGACAGGCGGCCGGGTTTGTCTACGAAGGAGTGAAGGCGGGCCATTCCGGCGAGCAGCTGCTGCAGGACTCTTTGAATGGAGCTGCGACTGGTCTCCTTTCCGGGACCCTTGACGTTCTCGGCTCAGTGGAGGGCGAGAAGATCGTCGCCGTCGCACCGGATGATGCCGCCGAGTTTGTCAAGACCGCCTTCACTGGGTTTCTCTCCGGCGTCGTCACGATCGCGCAGGAGGCAGTCAGTGGCCTGCTGAACGTCCTCGACCAGGCTCGAGTGGACCAGAAAACAGAGCCGTCCAAGCAAAAGGTACCCTCGGACGGTGACGCTCGAAAGGAAGAGGGGAGATGAGGGGTTCCGACTCTCTCCCCCCCGGTAAGGCATTCACCAGAACGATCTTGCTCCTGAACAGGAAGATTCTGCTTGTATCGGGGCTCGTCTCGGTGGGGATTGTTGGCTTCGCGACGCTGCGCAGGAGGGAGATATCTCCCATCGAGGTTCTGATGCTGGTGGCAGGTGCAACCGCATGCCTCTACGCGACTAGAACATTCAGCAGGTCCATGGTCGGATTCTCTCTTGGTTTTCTGGCGAACTTGTATTTCGCCGTGTTCCTCTTCGATGCGGCAATCGACACGGCAAGGGCGGGCGACACTATCGGCGCACTTCTAACCACCGCTGTCGGAACCGGCCTCTTCGTTGTACCGGCGATTTGTATGACATGCGACAAGTAGGGTTGTCCGAGCCCGTTCGGGGCCGTGACCGCTCGGGGCCGTGTCTACACTTGTGTGTTACTGAATGGGAAGCATTGGGAATCAGATGCTTTGGAAATCGAAGCTTGAAAGTCAGCCGTGAGCTCACCCGTTAGCGACGATGGGCGTTCCTCCCCGCGCCGGGCCGGCCTCGCGTCTTTCCGGCCCCGGGCGGCCGAAATGAATCGCTGCCTCTCGCTTGGGCAAGCGTGCGGGCGCTGGAGTGCGGTTCGCTCCGGTCGCGTCCGTCAGCGGGCTGAGGACGAGAGCATCCCGGCCTCTAGGACACAGCTTCCTTGCAGAGCGGGCCAGGCGAGGCCTGACGCTAACGGCATCACCGCCAACGGAGCGTGCCGCTCCGCCGCACGGCCGCGACCTGTCCGAGTCCCGACCCGGAGTCCTTTCTCACTGGAGTCCATCGCGCCCGGCCGCCCGGCTGGCCCGCGCCGTCGAAACATCAGGAGCTGAGCATGAACGTCAAGAGGAAGGTCCTCGTTCTCATGGCGGTGTTGGCCGGGCTGGGCGCCTTCTCTGCGAGGCCGGCAGCTTCCCAGAGAGCGGACCTCCGCGTCGTCACGAGCGTTTCGCCGCCGAGCCCGGTGGTCCAGGAGCGGCTCACCTATACCCACCAGGTCTCTTTCGCGAGCGGAACGGCCGCGACGAAGGTGACGCTGACCGACATGCTCCCGACGGGGGCGACGTTCGACCCGGGAGCGAGCGATTCCCGCTGCTCCGTCGACACCTGCGGCACGACCGTCGTCTGCTCGCTCGACACGCTTCGCGGATCGACATCGGTGACGGTTGCCGTCATCCCAACCTCGGTCGGTCTGCTCAGGAACGTGGTCGGCGTCGCGGCGGAGGAGTACGACCCGGTCATGGCGAACAACAGCGCCGTCACGACGACGACGGTGGTGGCGGCGCCGACATACTGCGTGTCGGGGACTATTCGGCGAAACGGCGTCGGTCTCTCCGGAGTCGTCGTCTCGATCGGGTCGAGGGCGGCGACGACGAACAGCTCGGGCACCTTCCAGATCTGCGGTCTGGCGAACGGGACGTACACCCTGGTGCCGACTCTTGTCGGCTACTCGTTCTCGCCCACCAGCAGGACCTTCACCGTCGCGGGAGCGAACGTGACCGGCCAGGACTTCACGGCGACGGAGATCCCGTACGACCTGTCCGGCAGAGTGACCCTGGGCGGGGCGGGGCTGGCGGGAGTCACCGTGAGGGCCGGGTCCCGATCCGGCACGACGGACGGTTCCGGCAACTACGTCATAACGGGCCTGGTCAACGGAACGTATCCGGTAATCCCTTCGCTCTCGGGATACACCTTCTCGCCGACGAGTCGCAACGCCACGATCAACGGCGCGAATGTCACGGGCGTCAACTTCGCGGCGAGCGTTGTGACGTACTCGGCGTCGGGGACGGTGAGGCAGGGTGGGAGCGGCCTCGCGAACGTGACGGTCACGATCGGTTCGCGGTCCGCCGTGACCGGCTCGGCGGGCACGTATGTCGTGCAGGGTCTGCCCAACGGGTCGTACACGGCCGTTCCCACGCGCGCGGGCTACACCTTCACACCGGCGAGTCGGCCGGTGACGATCAACGGCGCGCCCGTCTCCGGCATCGACTTCTCTGCCGTACCGTTCACCGTGTCTGGCGCCTCTCCGTCACTGGGGCCGACGGCGGGCGGGACCGCGGTCACGATCACGGGCTCGGGCTTCATTTCGGGCGCCACCGTCAGGTTCGGGGGCGGCGAGTCTCCGATCGTGACGTACGTCAGCTCGACGACGCTCCAGGCGACAACGCCGCCCCGGGCCCTCGCGGGAGTGGTCGACATCGTCGTGACGAACCCGGGGGGCGGGACGGCGACTGGCGCGAGTCTCTTCACGTACGAGGCCCCGGCGCCGACGAACCGCTTCTACCCGATCGTCCCGTGCCGGGCCGTCGACACCCGGAATGCGAACGGGCCGTACGGCGGTCCGGCGTTCTCGGGCGGGACACCGCGGAACTACGACCTGCGGGGACTCTGTGGAATCCCCGCGAACGCGCAGGGCCTCGAGGTGAACTTCGCGGTCGTGGGGCCCAACGCGGAAGGCGCCCTCCAGGTCGCGCCGGCGGGCTACCCTCCGACCCTCGACCTCATTCCTTTCGCCACCGGCATGACGAGGGCACAGTTCCTCTCGGTGCCGCTCACGGGTACGACGCCGGGCCTCTTCACGGTTCGTGCGATGCCGGCGAACGCGACGGTCCACCTCGTCATCGATGTCTTCGGCTACCACGCCCCCTAGCGAAGGAGCAGCAGATGAAGCGGAACTCACTTTCGGGCGCCCTGATCCTCGGCGCGCTCGCCCTCGTCACCACCCTCGTCGCCCCGGCCGCCTCGGCGCAGCAGACGGGCTATTCCTTCGTCCCGCTGACTCCCTGCCGGCTCATCGACACCCGGGGTCCGAACGCGACGAACGGAGGGCCGGTCATGAGTGCCGGAGCCATCCGGGCGTTCCAGGTCAAAGGCCAGTGCGGAGTTCCGGCGGCCGCGAAAGCCGTCGCTCTCTCGGTGACCTCGGTGGCCCCGACCGTCGATGGCTTCTTCGCGCTCTGGCCCTCGGGTAATAGCTACCCGGGCCATTCGAACCTCAACTTCGTCGCGAACCAGCCTCCGATCGCGAACTTCGCGATCATCGCGCTCGCCGCGACGACGCTGGACCTGAGCATCGTCCTCGGCACGGCTGTGCCCGGTACAGCCCATGTCGTCGTTGACGTCATGGGCTACTACCAGTGAGGGGCTGAGCGCCCCGGCACGTCAGGCGTCAGCGGGGCGTTCGAAGACGTGGAGGCGCTGGTCGCTGGGGAGGAAGCGGAGAACGAACGACGCGACCGCGAGGGCGATGAACAGGGAGACGCTTCCGGCTCCGGGCGCGCGGTCCATGTGGACGCGCGCCCAGAGCCCCCGGAGGGCGAGGCTCGGCAGTGCGGCGCTGAGCCTCATCCGGAACCCGTGGCGTGCCGAGAGGCGGCCGAGCGTCGTCCGGTCGAAGTAGCTCACGTGAGGGCTCGGATAGCCGAGCTGCCAGAGCCGTTCGAGGGGACCGCCGAACCCGACCTTGGACAGGGCGCGTGCGAGAAGGAAGAGAGCCCCGCCGGCGTCCGGTGCGGCGACGACGAGGAGGCCGCCTGGGCGGAGGAGCCCTCGGCAGGCCTCGAGCGCACCTCCGACGTCGACGATGTGCTCCAGAACGTCATGGAACGAGATGACGTCGAAGCGCGTCCCGGCCGGGACGGCCTCCGGGAAGTAGCCGGTCACAACCTGAAGGCCCCGCGCGCGCGCAGGGCCGGCGATCTGCTCGTCCGGCTCGATCCCTTCGGCGAGTGCCCCGCATCTTGCGGCGGCCTCGAGGAACCACCCGTGGGCCGAGCCGACGTCCAGGACTCGTGCGCCGGCGAGCGAACGAAGTCGCGAGAGCAAGGCGATCTCGCGGGCGAAGTTGGCGTCCCGGAGCGGCCGGAGACCGTCGGCGCGCCGTGCCTCGTCGAGGACCTCGGTCCGGTTCAGGCGCCCGTCCGCGGCACCGAGCGTCGAGCGCCAGAAGCGACACCCGCCGCAGCGAAGGACCCACTCGGGACCGTGACGCAGGAACTTGCCTCCACAGACGGGGCAGGGCCCGGCGAGATCGTCGGGCCGCGCCAGGTCGCTGGCGCTCAAGACGCGGCTCCTCTCTGGCTGTCCCGTCGATGGGCGCGTCCGCCGCTTTCGAGCTTCTCGCGAAGGAGCGCGACTTCCTGGGCCAGCCGGCGGCATCTGGAATCGAGCCTCGTGATGGCGACGCTCTGCAGGAGCAGGATCGCGAGCCCTCCGAACACGAACGCGCCGAGGATGAGGACGGGCGGGTAGTAGATGCCGACGAAGTCGGCGAGGATGAACTGGATGCGCCGATGTGCGGCGAATCCCCCGATCATCGCCGCGGCGAGGAGCCACGCGAGCGACTGCCACTCGCTGAGGCGGCGCCGACGGACGAGCTCCAGTACGAGCGCCACGGAGAGGAGCGCCAGAATCGTCCCGGCGATCTGGACCCGAACCTCGTACACGGGCATCAGCGGCCTCGTTCTCCCTCTCCGGAGGGCGGCGCGGCCGGCCGCCGGAGCGCCTCGACGATCAGGGCGAAAGTGACCTTCAGCGGGTAGTAGAGCGAAGACCACCCCCCGAGCGAGGACTGGCCGACATCACGAGGCCGCATCCGCACCGGGACCTCAGAGAGGCGAAGACGGGCGCGGGCCAGCAGGAGGTTCGATTCGGGCTCGGGGTAACCGCTCGGGTAGACGAGCGCCAGGAGAGAGAACGCGCTCCGCCCGAAGGCGCGGAGGCCGGAGGTCGGATCGGTCACGTGCACTCCGCCGAGCCGCCGCAGGAGGAAGCTCAGCCAGCGGATCCCTCCCCGCCGAAGGGGTGTCGATTGATAGCCCTCACCGTCGAGGAAACGGGAGCCGATCACGACGTCGGCGGCGGTGCGCTCGAGAGCCTCGACGACCACACGGGCCTCGGCGGGCGGATGCTGTCCGTCTCCGTCGAGCCGGACGACGACGTCGGCCCCGGCCTGCAAGGCGTAGAGGAAGCCGGTCTGCTCGGCGGTGGCGACTCCGGAGTTGAAGGGGAGCTGGAGAACCACGGCACCGGCGGCTCGGGCCCGCTCAGTAGTTCGATCGATCGAGCCGTCGCTCACGACGACGACCTCCCAATCGGGGCAGGCGTGGGCGATCTCGCAGAGGAGACCCGGGAGGGAGCCCTCCTCGTTGTAGGCCAGGACGAGGGCGACGACGTGTGCGCTCACGAATCGCTCCACCAGCGGCTCAGCCGGGGTGTCGCCGAAGGAGCCAGCACCCGGCCGTCCGGGGCGACCTCGAAGCGCCCGACGTCGGTCGTGAGGAGCTGCCGAATCGAAGGGCGAGTCTTCCAGAGAGCAAGCGTGACCTCGAACTGTCCCTGGCTCACGTCCTTTGCGACCTCCTCGACCCGCGCACGTTCGCCGTCTATCCGGCCGGAGCCGGAACGGCGACTCAGGTCGAGGCGGAACCGCGCGCGATGGGAACGCCCGTCGGGTGGAAGGTCGAGGCTGAAGACGCCCCACCAACCCTGGGCGGTCGCCGTTCCTCCTCCGATGTGCAGGCCGACGCGAAGACCGCTCCGAGATCCTCGGGGCGGTGAAACCTCGACCTCCCCCTCCAGGATGGTCCCTTCCACCGCGGCCTTCCAGGTGAGGAGCCCGCGGGGGCTCGGGAGGACCTCGAGGCAACGCCCCTCGAGTCCGGTCGTCTCCCCGAGGAAGGCGACGGTCGCCGGCACGACCACTCCTCGCGTGAGGTCGATGGTGAATGGCCCGGGGCACGATGCGTCCCAGTCGATGAGCCACGTTCCCGGCTCGACTCGGAGCTCTCCCTCCGGAGTGGAGAAGGCGGCCCCTTCCGGAGCGGCGAATCCCAGCTGGAGGGTCCGAAAGCCCGACGCCGGCAGCGCGGCGCTCCCCACGCCGTCCCCGATCTGGAGCCGCAGGAGGCGAGCGGCAGAGTCGACGGACGCGCTCGCCGTGCCACGTTCCCACCTCTCGATGCCGATCACCGGCGACTCGGCGAGCCGCGAGTCGATCCACTCGACGAGACGGAGCCGGGATCCCCTCCAGACGGGCCGGGAACGTCGACCCTGGGCGAAGGATGACTCCGCATCGGAGAGTCGATCCTGGTCCAGAAGAGCAAGAGCGGCCGCCGCGGGAAGCGGCTGAGATCCGACGGGATGAATTGCGTTTCCGCCTGGGAAGGAGACCTTCTCGGAGCGCAGGAGGTATCCGAGCCAGTTCTCCTTCGGGCCGGGCTCGACGATCAGCTCCACGGGGCGTCCGCGGGAGACGCGATTCACCTCGCGCGCGGCGTCGACGAGCTCCCGGGATGCGACGACCTGGGTCTCTGCGGCGTACCGAATCGTCCAGAGCGTGCGGAGCGAGGCGAAGAGCAGGAGCGCGCCGGCGAGAAGAATGCCCCACCGCGACGGTCGCCGAAGCGAGCGGCGGCCCATGAGCCCGACCGCCAGAAGGGGAGCGAGCGCGAGAGCCAGGAGCGTGACGGCCTTGTAGTAACCGTAGGGGTATCCGTCGGGCGGGTTGACCAGGAACCGCTGCTGAAGGGCGAGACCGCCGGCCGTCGCGAGCAACGAGAGAGAGGCGAGCGATCGGCCGAGGCCGTTGACGAGGAGGCCGTACGCAGCGAGGCCGAGCGCGAGGACGGCCAGGGCGCCTCCGGTCGACTCGAACGTGCGTCCCGCGTCGATTCCGTGCGCGGCGGCGGCGTGACTGGAGAGGCCGAGGACCTCGGACACGGGAGGGTAGACGAGGATGTTGCCGGCTCCCACGGCGGCGGCCCCTCGCTCGCCCAGAAGCCCGCCAACGAAGCCGAGCTCCCGCAGCGCGCGCGCCGAGGCGACGGGGCTGAACGCCAGACAGACGAACCCGGCCGCGACGAGCGCGCGGGCGCGTGCCCGACGAACGCCAGGCAGCGAGGGCCACACGATCGTCGAGACGCCGATCAGGGCGACGGCCGATCCGACGACGACGGCGTAGACCGGATAGACGGCGACGAGAGCCGAGAGAAGCGCGCCGAGGACGAGGACGCCTCTCGTCGACGGCTTGCGAAAGACGAGGATCCCAACGCCGAGACACGGGGGAACGAGGGAGAGCGAGAGGGCCTGAGAGAAGCTGCAATCGAGGCCGGGCCAGATGAGCGTGCCGTTCACGGCGACGAGCGAAGCGGCGAGGATCCCGGCGCGGCGGGACACTCGAAGCCCGACCCGGGCGAGGAAGTAGGTTCCGAGCGCGGCGTAGGCGTGTGCCATCGCGCTGATGGCGGACAGCAGCTCGAAGCTCCGGCGGGAGAGGATGAAGGACGTCAGGCCGAGAAAGTAGACGTCCCCGACCCGGATCAGCCCGATCTGCGATGCGACCCAGGCGAGCCACGGCTCTCCGGGTGGGGCCACCGGCACGACGAGGGCGTGGTCCTGGAGATACTCCGAGCGGGCGTTGTATGAGATGGCGTCGATGCTGGTCCCGACGGTCGTAAGGAACCCCTGGGCGATCAGCGGCGACACTGCGAGCAGAAAGGCGCCGGCTCCAACGGCGAGCGCGGGCGCCTGCGCACGAGCCCAGCGGAACGACACGCCGTCACGTGCGAGGAGAGCGAGACCGGCAGCCGCGATCAGGCAGAGCGGCCAGGCGATCGTCCTGAGAGGCAGGCCCAATGCTCCGGCCAGGGGGCCCAGGCTTCCCATCAGGGCCACGCCGAGGGCCGGAGCGATCCAAGGCAGGATCGGAGCGAATCGCGGCGGCGCGAGGACTCTACCGAGCAGCTGGCCCCATCCCGCGACGAGGGCGGGTGGTACGACGAGCACCAGGAGTATCGACACGAACTCGGACACCGAAGGGCGAGTCTACCAAGCGGTCGCCGGCGTCCGCAGGCGTCATCGAGCGCCAGATCCGGCCCAAGAAGCGTCTCGGGAACGCAACAGCCGTGAACGGACGCGTCGTTCCGGTCTACGGCTCCGTGGAAGGTCTCGCCTTCGCCGGCGGCTCTCCGGCGGGCGCGAGGCAGTCGCAGGCCCGCATCGCGGCGAGCTCGGCTGCCGGGATCTCCCAGATGAGCTCACGCTCGATCTCCGGCAGGACCTCGTGGCGATACCCGAGCGACCGGGAGTCGAGGAAGCCGCGCAGTCGAGCGGCGTGCGCGGCGTCGAGGAGGAACGCCGGAGCTGGGGAAGACTCCACCTGCTCGTAAGCGCGGATGTCGCGGATAGGACCCGGAGTGCCCTCTCCGAACGGCGAAGCGACGAGCCAGCCGCGCGATAAGAACGAGAGCCGGTAGGCGATCCAGTACTCCGCGTAGATGTGCCGGATCCCCGAGAGCGAGAGCCTTCTCGCGAGGGCTTCGGTCTCCGCGATCCGGCCGTGCTTCGGGTCGTCGCCGTAGCGGGGGGACCGGAGCTGGCTCACGATGCCGAGTAGGGCGACGAGCAGGCCGAGGCCGATCGCTCGCCACCGAAACCCCCGCTCGATCAGGTGCGCCACGACGAGGCCCGCGATCACGGCGACACCGACGTAGGACGAGATGAGGAACCGGGGGTCCTCCCGGAAGTCGGTCCGGGCTCGCGAGAGCGCGAGGACTCCGGGAACGACGAGCAGGAATGTCGAAACCAGAGCCAGGAATCGACCCTCCGGGTCTCGCCGTCGTCGAGAGAAGTAGATTCCGGCCGCGACGAGGGCTCCGAATATGACGACGGAGAGCGCCTCGGAGCCCGGGAACGTCGGCACCCGGGAACCAGGAGATCGGCCACCGAGGAGGACGGGGAGGCCGCGCGCGACGAGAGTCCGGAGCTGCGTCGACGCCAGGTGAAGGTCCGCGACCCCCATCTCGGAGGAACGCAAGCTCGCAAATCCCGTCCGGAGGTTCTCCGTCAGCCAGGGCGAGGCGCCGAGCAGGAGCCCCGCGATCGCGAGGACGAGCCGATCGACCCTCAGCCACGCGCGCGGCGCGACGATCCAGCCCGCGAGGGGAATGCACGTGAGGACGATGGAGAGCGGAGTGACCCACCAGGCCACGCCGAGAACGAGGCCGAGGGAGAAGGCGAGAGCCCTTGCCCGGAGAGGAGCCGACTCGTGCACGAAGAAGACGCCGATGAGGACGGCGGCGGCCGTCAGCGTGAAGAACGACGTGTAGGCGCCATCGGAGCCGAGGAGCTTGAAGTACAGGAAGGACGGACCAGTCGCCAAATAGCCGCCCGCGAGCAGACCCGCCCACGGTCCGAATGCCCGTGCGCCCGCGATCGCGATCAGGATCGTCGAGAGCGTCATCAAGCCGAGCATCACGAGTCGGTACGTTCGGACGGTGTCGGGGAGGATTCGGAAGACGAGTGAGAGGAGGTGGGGCTCGAGGCTCCCGTCGTACTGCACTCCCCAGTAGAAGACCGGGTGACTGCCGTGGTCCCGGATGTCCAACGCCATGAGCGCGGGAATCGCCTGATCCGAGCTGAAGTTCACCTGCCCCCGCTGGTGGAAGCCGATCGCGGACGCCCAGAGCAGGGCGACGACGAAGAGGAGGCCGAACGCGAACCCGCCGCCTGCGCGCGAGGGCCGCGGTTCAGGGTCCACCGGTTTCCTCGCCCTCGGCCGACCCCCGGCCGTCCGGCGCGGGGGCGCTTCCCCACCGGCCGAGGGGGCGTTCCGCCGTCGCGCCGTCGGCGCGCCGCAGCCGGAGGAGGACATCGAGACCCGGACCGGGGAGGCCGGAACGGGGCACGAGCACCGTAAAACCTACGGCGTCCAGGTCGAGGCCATGGGCGGCCGCGACGTCCGGGCGAGACATCGCCTCGGCACGATGGCGAACCGTTCGGTCCCGACCGCGCAGGACGATCTCGGCCTCGCACGGCAGGCCGGAGACGTCGTCCGTGAAGAAAGCCCAGCCGGTGACGCGGAGCCCCTCGCGGGTCTCCGCGAGGAGGTCGAGGAAGGAAACGAGCCGTTCGTCGTCGGCGAGCGCCGCGGACGACCCGGCGGGGGCGGCGGTAGCGCGTCCGGGGGGCGCCGTCGTCGTGCGCGTCTCGGCGGGTCGGCGCGCCACGACGTAGATGTTGTCGCCTCGGTTCTCGGTCGTCCCTCCGGCGCTCCGGAGCCGGTCCTCCAGGTCTGCTTTGCCCCAAGGCAGTCTCGCAGGCGGGCCCGAGTAGTCGACGGCCTCGATCGGGATCGAGTCGTAGTCGAAGCGGTCCCGCGTTTGGGCGCGGACGATCTCGAATCCGTCCCGCTCGAGGAGCGTTCGGATCTCCGCGAGCGTGAACTCGCGGTTGTGCCTCCCGTGGACGCCGTTCCCCTCCTGGTACAGGTCGAAGAAGTTCCGGCCGGCGAGCATCGCGGCGACGTTCGTAAGGCGGACCGCGTTCGGAAGGGTGAGGACGAGGTACCCGCCCGGGCGGAGGATCCGACGGATCTCCCGGAAGACGCGGAGCGGAGCAACGACGAGGTGTTCGAGCGTCTCGCAGAAGTAAACGAGCTCGAAGGAGCCGGGCGGGAACGGATACGGGTGGACGGTCTCGAGGTTGAACGTCGGGAACTCGAAGTCGATCGTCTGTCCGAGTGCCGCGCTCCGGATCGTGTGCCGTGCGCTTCCGATCCGGGTCGAGAAGACGTCGTGGTCGAAGAAGTTCGTTCCCGAAAGTGGCGCCTCGGGGAACGCGACCCGAAGGAGGATATGGAAGAGGTAGGGGTTGGCTCCGATCTCGAGGACGGGGCCGGAGACTGGCCTCGGCGTCACCTCGAGCGTGTGGAGGAACCGGCAGAAGGCGTCCCCTGCGTAGGAGCGGAGTAGTCCCGGCGGGGAATCGTCGAGCTCGAAGCTCACGAGGTAGGCGAGAAGCGCAGGAGCGGACCCAGCGAGCTCACGAACGAAAGCGGCGTCGTCGCTGCTCCGGGCAGCCCGGGCGAGAGAGGTGAGCTGGTTCGGAAGTGCGGACCGGTCGAGAGGGGCGCCGAGGGCACGCGCGTCCGTCGCGGCCCGCAGGAGGGTCGTGGCGGCATCGGAGGCGCGGCCGTGCCGCTCAGCTGGCATCGAGCATTCCCTCCCCCACCCTCTCCACGATCCGCCGCGCCGCGTGGCGCCAGGTCCACTTCTCCCGCATCTCCACGGCGGCGGCGCGCCCCTTCGTGGCGGCCTCGTCGCGGTTCTCGAAGACGTGGCGGAGGAGGTGCGCGAGGTGGTCGGGGTCGGGGTCGGCCCAGGAGAAGCCGGCGTAGTAGGGGCACTTCGCGACGGCGGGGACCGTGCCCTTGACGCGGAGGGGATACGAGATCCCCTCGTTCACGAACTCGGTATGGGCTCCCCAGTCCGTCGCGATGGAGGGGAGGCCGCAGGCCATGGCCTCCATGAGCGGCATGTCCCACCCCTCGCCGCGGCCGGCGGAGACGTAGCAGTCGGCGGAGCGGTAGAGGACGCCGAGCTGGTGGTAGGGGAGCTCGCGGTTGTGGAGGAACTCGATCCGGCCGCCGGACGGCGAGAGGCGGAGGCGCGAGACGAGCTCGCGGAGGCGCACGCCCGGGTCGCGGTTCATCACCTTGCAGAGGAGGAGGACGGGCTCCTTCGCGCAGAAGACCCGGTTGAACGCGGTGAGGAGGAGCTCGGGCAGCTTGCGCTCGCCCCACTCGAAGCTCGCGAGGAAGACGAACTCGCCGCGGGGGTTCGGGACGGCCTTGATGCCGGGATGGAAGTGGTCGACGTCGACGCCGAGGGGCATGACGTGGACGGGGCGCGTCACGCCGGAGGAGAGGAGCGCCTCGCGGTTGAAGCGGCTCGGCACCCAGACCTCGTCCATGAGGTTCGACTGCCGCACCCACTCTCGCGGGAAGCCGTCGACCTCGAGCATCGTGTAGCCCACCCGGCGGCGTCCGCGTCCGCGCTCGAAGACGTCGCCCTGGGCGTAGACGACGGTCGCGTCCTCGCGCCCGTCGGGACGCCGCCCGGCGATGACGTTCAGGAGGTAGTCGCCGCTGCCCGCAGGCTCCTCGACGGGAAAGGGAGAGCCGGGGCCATAGACGTAGGAGTAGGCGGCGCGGACCCCCTCGGCGTCGAGGGCTCGGAGGAGCTCACGGCTGCTCATGGCGTAGCCGGTGGGGAAGTTGAGGATCGACTGCCAGGAGAGGGAGCGCGTGTAGCGCTCCTCGAGGCGGGCTTTCCACTTCCGCTCGAAGACCTTCCGGCTCGTCTTGAAGAGGCCGTCGAAGAAGGCCGGGTCGTCGCTCGTCGAGCCGTGCTCGTCGTGGACGAGCGTGACGCCTCCGCAGCAGACGGTGCGGAAGCCCGCTTCCTTCGCGCGGAGGCAGTAGTCGGTGTCCTCGAAGTACGACTGGAAGTCTTCCGAGAGGCCGCCGATGGCGTCGAGGAGCTCGCGTCTGAGGTAGGCGCAGGCGAAGACGATCCCCTCGACGGTGCGGTCCGCGGCGTACTGGCTCACCTCGGCCTCGCCGGCACCGATCTGCTGGCCCCAGAGGGTGTCGGGGAGGACGTAGGTGCCGGCGTGGAGGAGGCGGCCGTCGGGCATCGTGAGGCGGCAGCCGACGACGCCGGCGTCGGGCGCCGAGAGAGCGCACTCCTGGAGGCGCTCGAGCCAGTCGTGCTGCTCGACGAGGACGTCGTTGTTGAGGAGGACGACGTCGGAGCCGGGCGGAACGGCGGCGAGACCGGCGTTGCTGCCGCGGACGAAGCCGAGGTTCGAGGGGTTGCGCAGCGTGCGGACCCACGGGTAGGACGCGAGCGCCTCGCGCGTCTCGTCGGTCGAGCCGTTGTCGACGACGAGGACCTCGGCTCGCTCGAGGTCGGTGTGGGCGTGGAGCGAGTCGAGACAGCGCCTGGTGAGGTCCCAGCGGTTCCAGCAGAGGACGACGATCGTGACGGGCCGCGCGAGGGAGAGCGGCGCCCCCGCGTCCGGCGTTGAGGCGCTCATGCGGCGGGCGTCCGCGCCCAGACCTCGCGCAGGGCCGTCTCGACGTCGCACGAGACGAGCGCGACGGAGTCGGAGAGGCCGTGGAGCGGCCTGGAGACTCCGACTTCCGCCTCGAGCTCTTCGAGGTCGGCGTCGAGGAGACGAAGGTGCTCGACGGGGAGGAGGCGCGCGAGAAGGAGCATCCTCCGCCGGAGGTCGCGCAGGGAGTCGCGGCTCGTCGCGCCGTCGCTCACCACGCTCTCCCGAGGAGGCGCCGGAGCCGCTGCGCGAGTCTCCAGACGGCGGAGCGCTCGACGGCGGAGATGTGCCGCTCCCGTTCGGCGAGGACGCCCCGGAGGTGATGGACCTCGGCGTCGAGGGCCGCGGCGCGGGCCTCCCAGCGCCGGGCCTCCGCCTCGAGGCGTCGGCGGATCTCCCGGCTCAGCGCGAGCTCGTGCGCGAGCGCGGCGAGGGGCGTCTCCGGTTCCGGGTCGGCTGCGGGGGGGATGGGCTCGACCTTCCGGGCATCGTCGGTCACGACGTGAGAATATCGTCCCACGACCCCCCCGACGACGGGCGAGGCTCCGGACGAACCGAATGACGAGCGCCCCCCGACCCACCGACGTCCGCCGCGCGGACGGCCCTGTGTACGACTCGGCCCGGATCGAGATCCCGATCGTCTCGGAGGCGATCGCGCTCTGGGAGTACCGACATCTCGTCCGGGAGCTCGTCGCCCGCGACGTGAAGGTGCGTTACAAGCGGTCGGCCCTCGGCGTGGCGTGGACGATGCTGAACCCGCTCCTGAACATGGCGGCCCTCACGGTCGTCTTCTCGGTGATCCTCCGGCAGGGTATCGAGCGGTTCCCCGTCTACTTCCTTTCTGGCGTGCTGTTCTGGAACTTCTTCGCCCAGTCGACGGGGCACGCGGCGGCGCTCTCCCTCGACGCGGCTGAGACGACGCGCCGGATCTACGTGCCGCGTTCGGTCTTCGTCGTTTCGGCGGTCGGCGTTGGTCTGGTGAACCTTCTCTTCTCTCTCGTTCCGCTCGTCCTGATCGTCGTCCTCACGGGACATCCGTTCTATGCGACCTGGGCCTTCCTCCCCGTTGCGGTGCTCCTCGGGGCGATGTTCTGCACGGGGGTCGGGCTCGTCCTCTTCACGCTCGCGTCGCGTTTCGCGGATGTCCGGGAGACCTACATGACGCTCCTGACGCCGTGGCTCTTTCTGACGCCCATCGTCTACACGCCTTCGCTCGTGCCGGAGGGGTATCGCTGGATCGTCCGCTGGAACCCGATGACGTACCTCGTCGAGGTCTTCCGCGCGCCGATCTACGACGGTTGGCTGCCAGGCTGGAAGACTCTCTCCTTCGCCGTCGTCGTGGCGGTGGCGTGCCTGGGGCTCGGCTGGGCGTTCTATGCGTCGCGCATCGAGGAGTACGGGCGTGGGGCGTGACGCGGAGAGCGGTCTCCCGGCCATCCACCTCGAAGGGGTGAGCGTCCGGTACCGCGTGCCGAAGGAGGTCGTCTCGTCGATCAAGGAGTACGCGATCCGGAAGCTCCGGGGGCGGATCGAGCACGACGAGCTCGTCGCGCTCCGGGACGTCTCGCTGAGCGTCGCTCCGGGCGACCAGATCGGAGTCGTCGGGCCGAACGGAGCGGGGAAGAGCACGATGATGAAGGTCATCGCGCGCGTCTGCCGCCCTTCGGAAGGGCGCGTCGTCGTCCGGGGGCGCGTCGCGCCGCTCCTGCAGCTCGGCATCGGGTTCCACAGCGAGCTGTCGGGCCGCGAGAACGTGGTGCTCCAGGGGACGCTCCTCGGCCGGTCCCGTGAGGAGATGGAGGAGCGGATGGGCGAGATCGCGGAGTTCGCCGAAGTCGAGGCATTCCTCGACGCCCCGGTGCGCACCTACTCGACCGGGATGGTCGCGCGTCTGGCCTTTGCCACCGCGACGGACGTCGATCCGGACATCCTGCTCATCGACGAGACGCTTTCCGTGGGAGACGAGCGTTTCGTGACGAAGTGCCACGAGCGGATGGCCGGGTTCCGGGACAGGGGGAAGACCTTCTTCCTCGTGTCGCACTCTCTCGCCGAGGTGGAGAAGAGCTGCCACCGTGCGATATGGCTCCTCGATGGCGAGGTCGTCGCGGACGGCGAGCCGGAAGACGTCTGCGAGCGTTACAGGGAGTGGGCCCGGAACGGGGCGGTCGCACCCTTGCCGGCGCCCGGCGCCGTCGCGATTCCCCTGGCCGGCTGAGTCCTCGTTCCCTGGGCCGCGGGGCACCCGCGGGAGCATCTTGACGGACTTCCGGTACCGGAGGAACCCGTCGACGGCCGCGTGCTTTTCATCGACGATTTCCAGGTCCCGTCGGCCGTCCGGGTCGTCGACCCGCCGACCCTTTCGCGCGGGGCGCTTCCCTGGACGATGGCCGTCGAGGAAGGGGTCGACGCGGGATCGGCGCGGGCTGCTCCGTCTCGCCGCCTGTCTGCTTTCCCGGCGATCTGGTGAGGCGGGCCCCGTGGCGGTCTTCGTCGCGGGTACCCGGAACGTCCCGGTCGAGCCCGAGGCGGGCTCCCTCGCCGATGTGAACGGCATCGCGTACTCCTGGGCCGCACTTCACGCGGAGGCGCTCTCCAGCGCACGGATCGCGGAGGGCTGCGGCGACCACGTCTTCTGCCCGGCGAGCGAGACCACGCGTGCCCGACTTGGGGTGAAGCGCGTGAGCGCCCTCGGGATCCCGGACGACATCCACCCGCGACCGGCGCCCGGAGAAGACGATTCCTCGCGAGCTTGCGTCCGGACCCGGACCCGGCTCCGGCGGCTGGCGACGGGCGTGGGGAGCCGAACGGAAGCGTCGGCAGCGCGGAATCGGGACCGGAAGAGGTCGAGAAGATAGTTCAGGAGGAGCAATTTCTTGACCTGGCGATGGCCGGGGCCTATGGTCTCCCCTATGCCTCAATACGTCAGGATCTCCGGTCCCATCGAAAGCGGTCGGTAGCGACGGCGCTTTGTGCCGCGGCGCCCGGCGAGGCAACGGCGCCGCGGTCGTCGTCGCTTGGAGTGAGAGTGATCCGTCCTTCCGCTGAGGAGCGGGCTCTTCGTTATCCAGAAGCGTCGACCTCGAGTCGGCGACTCGTCGGCTCTCGACGTGCCGGTGACGCGCACGCTCGGATTGGAGCCTCCGAGAACGCTTTGTACCGCCACTTTGTCCTCACGGGGGCCGCGATCCCGCGGACCGTGCCGGTGCGTCCTGGGAAGGGGAATTCGAGATGAGCTTCACTGGAATGGAGCGGACCGCGAGTACGAGCCCGCTGACGCGGCGTCCGACTCGCAGCCTCGCCGGGTCGCGGGCTGGGCTCGCGGTCGTCGCCTTCCTCGTGCTCGGTATCCCGGATGCGCGAGCGGACGAGCTCGGCGACGCGCTGAAGGGACGAGTCCAGGAGGTCCTCGACGGGAAGCGGTCCCTCGCGGAAGTCCGGATCGAGGTCGTCGGAGGGCGACCGAATCGCCGAGGTCTCACGGTATACGGATCAGGTGTCGGGACCTGGAACCAGGAGAAGCAGTTCGTCCTCTCTCCGGAGACGCACCGGGAGCTGCTGAGGAAGCTCGTCGCGTCCGGCCTCTTCGACATGCCGGAGAAGCCGAAGCCGCCTCGCCAGGTCGAGATGAACCCGCCCGTCGTCGTCCGCTCCGTCGGCGTCCGCGTCGGCGAGCTGGAGAGGACCGTTTCGCAGAACACCCGGGTGTGGCCGCTCGCGGCGCTCGAGCAGCTCGTCGCGGATCTGTTCGAGCTCTGCCGTCCCGCGGCGGAGCGCGGGACCTCCGCCGCGACGCTCACGGACGGGCTCGAGAAGGTCGCGGCGGGGAAGCTCGCGCCGGAAGCCTTCTCTCTCGTCCTGAACATCCCTCCTCTGGCATCCGGACCGAACGCAGACGGCCTCCTCGCCGAGATCGAAGCGGGCGTCCTCACGTGGAGGGTGCTCCCTCCGGGGAAGGCGCCGCCCGTGGTCCGTCGCGCGCTGACCTCCGAGCAGATTCGGGGGATCGCGGCACGGATCGCCGCCGCTCGGTTCGAGCGCTTCCCGCCCAACCTGTCTCGGGAGCGCTACGTCGACCTGCGCGCAGCCGTCCTGAACCGGGTCCATTCCGTGCAGGCCCGCCGGTTCGCGCGCCCGACGGCGTCGGATTCGGCCGATCGGCAGAAGGTCCTCGACGAGCTCGTCGCCGCCGTACGCATCCTCGAGCCGTCCGAGTCCCCCGAACCCTCCGAGGCGGCAGCCGAGGAGCCGAAAGGGGAGAAGCGCTGACCGCTCCTCGCGACGGCCGCGGCCGAGGTCGGCTCGGATCGTCCGGGCTCCGAAAGGCGCCCGGCCTTTGGTCTCACGAGACCGATGCGCGGCCCGCCGGCGGGAGCGTCGGCATGTCGGATACGGCCGGACGGTGGGCATCGTTCCGCCTGCTTCTCCTCCCGGCTTCCGCACGCTGCAGGTTCAATCACTCCGGCCGCGAGGCGGCCGATCCTTCGATGTGTATCCCGTCCCGGGGTCGCGAAAGGAGGCCTCTCCCGCATAACCCGCTCTCGGATTCCCTCGATGTCGACTTCCTGGTGACCAACACGAAATGGGAGGAAAGGTGAGATTCAGTATGAAGCGTGTGCTGTCCGCGATAGCCGTCGCCGGTCTGGTGATGACCGGCACGCTGTCTGCAGAAATGCTTCCGCAGACGAAGGGTCGAGCGCAGGTGCTGCGGCCCGTGAAGATGGACGTGTCACCGGCTCTCCGGGACATCCCGGTCCCGCCGCTGAAGCCGTTCGATGCTCGTGAGATCCCGAACCGGACGACGCTGCTGCGGCCGGCCGAGCCGGGGACGTCGGAGAAGGTCCAGACGACTCCCGGGCTGCCGAACACGCCCGACCCGCTCGCGGGCTGGGTGGGACTGGGCAGCGACGACAACCAGGCGATCATCGGCGGTCGGCTGATGCCGCCCGACACCCAGGGCGAGATCGGCAAGGACCACTACATCCAGTGGATCAACCTGGTCTTCGCGATCTGGGACAAGGCCGGCAACAAGGTCTATCCGCCGCAGCCGGGTCCGGCCGGAGCGGCCGGAAACGTCCTGTGGAGCGGGTTCGGCGGTCGCTGCGAGTCGGACAACTCGGGCGATCCGATCACGCTGTGGGACCCGCTGGCGGAGCGGTGGATCATGAGCCAGTTCGCGGTCGACTCGACGCCGTTCACGCAGTGCGTGGCGGTCTCGACGACGTCGGACCCGACGGGGACGTGGTACCGGTACGCGTACGCGTGGCCGAACTCGCGCTTCCCGGACTACCCGAAGCTGGGTGTCTGGCCGGACGGGTACTACATCACGACGAATGACTTCAACTCCTCACTGACGGCGTTCGTGGGCGTGACGGTCGGCGCGTTCGAGCGCGACAAGATGCTCGTGGGCGACCCGGCGGGGTTCATCTACTTCCAGACGTCCGGGGACCGGGAGTACTCGGTGCTTCCGGCGGACCTGGACGGGACCACGCCTCCTCCGGCGGGGGCGCCGGGACTGATCGGCGAGTTCCAGGACTCGACGTGGATCGGGACGGCGAACGACCAGGTCTGGCTGTTCGAGCTGGCCCTGGATTGGGCGAACCCGGCGAACTCGACCTTCGGCGTGGGAGCCACCCACGACCCGAACTGGGCGATCGACATCTCGAACGTGAGCGCGAACTGCTCCGGTCGTGACTGCGTGCCGCAGGGCTCGTCGAGCCAGAAGGTCGACGACATCGACTTCCGCCTCATGCACCGGCTGGCGTACACGAACCTGGGGTCGTCCCAGGCGCTGGTCGCGAGCATGACGGTCGGAGCGGGCGGCCGCGCGGGCGTGTGGTGGGGCGAGATCCAGTCGCCGAACCCGGGCCCGACGTGGACGCTCCGGCAGGACGGCGTGTACGCGCCGGCCGACGGCGACCACCGGTGGATGCCGGGGATCGCGATGGACATCAACGGGAACATCATGCTCGGCTACTCGGCCTCGTCGACGACGGTGTACCCGTCGGTTCGTTACGTGGGCCGGCTGGCGGGCGACCCGCTCGGGCAGATGGGCGACGAGAAGGTCCTCGTCGTCGGCTCCGGGGCGCAGAGCGGCGGCAACCGGTGGGGCGACTACTCGATGATGTCGGTCGACCCGACGGACGGCTGCACGTTCTGGTACACGCAGGAGTACATCGCGGCGAGCGGCAACTACGACTGGGACACGTACATCGGGAGCATGAAGTTCCCGTCGTGCACGGCGGGCCCGGCCGGAGTGATCGAAGGGTACGTCAGGAGCACGGCGGACAACTCTCCGATCGCGGGCGCGAGCGTGCAGATCGGGGGGTCGTACTCGACGACGACGAACGCGTCGGGGTTCTACCAGCTGACGGTGCCGGTAGGGACCTACGACGTGACGGCGTCGAAGTTCGGGTATGGCCCGGCCTCGATCGCGGCGCAGGAGGTCACTGAGGGCGCCACGACGGTCGTGGCGGACCTGCTCCTGTCGCCGGTCGGGTCGTACGCGGTCGACGGCTTCGTCACCGCGGAGGCCCATGACTGGCCGCTTTGGGCGAAGGTG
This sequence comes from uncultured Holophagales bacterium, assembly GCA_964636395.1. Classification (GTDB taxonomy): domain Bacteria; phylum Acidobacteriota; class Thermoanaerobaculia; order UBA5066; family UBA5066; genus UBA5066. The sequence goes on along the minus strand of CAZWRQ010000022.1, from coordinate 1,632 downwards.
GAGGTCCGGCAGAGCGGGACGCTCGTGGAGACCGTGTACTCGTCGCCGTGGAACGGGTACTACGAGATCCCGGCCTTGCCGAACGGGTTCACCTACGACTTCACGGTCACGTCCATGTACGTGGGCTACCAGCCGGAGACCCGGGTGGTGGCGATCGCCTCGGGCGACCAGATCCAGAGCTTCTCGCTCCTGGCCGCTTCGGGGAACCCCGCCTACAACTGCATGCTGGAGGGCGGGATCAACGAGGACTTCAACGCTGACTTCCCGCCGCTCGGCTGGACGGTCAAGAACAACACGTCCAACTCGGGCAACACCTGGAAGCGTAACGACGTCTGGGGCCGCGCGAACCTGACGGGTGGAACCGGCACGGCCGCGGCCGCGGATTCCGACATGGCGGGCTCCGGCTCCGGGACCTTCGACACGGAGCTCTGGTCCCCGCTCATCCAGATGCCGGCGGAGCCGAGGAACCTCGTCTTCGCGAGCGCCTACTACCAGTACACGGGCCAGACGGGGACGCTCGACGTCTCCACGAACGGCGGGAACACCTGGACCAACCTCCTCACGATCACGACGAGCGCCACCGGCAACCGGACGGTCGACATGACGGCGTACGCCGGACAGACGATCGTCCTCCGCTGGAAGTTCGTCTCCCCGAGCTACTCGTACTACTGGCAGATCGACGACGTGCGTACGGAGACGATCCCGCCGCCGCCGCCGCCGCCGATCTTCTCCGAAGGTTTCGAGAACGTGACCTTCCCGCCTGCGGGCTGGGCGGTCATCAACGCCGACGGCGGGGGCACGACCTGGGTGCGGAACACGACGGCGTCCTACATTCGGACGGGCACCGGTTCCGCTCGCCACAGCTACTCCTCCGCGGCCAACCAGATCGGGTGGCTCGTGACGGCGCCGATCGCCGTCCCGGCGGGCGCGGCTCCGCTGACCTTCTGGGAGCACACGCAGTTCCCGGGCGACTACGAGAGCCACACCCTCTGGGCCTGCACGGCCGACTGCACCGCCCCCCCGACGAACTTCACGCAGATCGCCGAGTTCCCGGCCCCGGTCGCGTCGTTCCGGCAGCAGAGCGTGAGCCTCGCCGCCTACGCGGGCGGCAACGTCACTCTCGCGTTCCGCTACGAAGGGAACAACGCGGACGCCTGGGCGATCGACGACCTCCTCATCCCGTCGGCCCCGCCGGCGCCGGTGACCGCTGATTCGCCGAGCCTCGTCTGCAGCGCGGTCCCCGGCTCGCTCGTCGCGGGCTTCGTCACGTCCCAGAACAGCGGCGAAGGGATCGTGGGCGCCAAGGTCGAGCGTGACCTCGGCGGCGTCACGACCACGATGGCGGCCACCGGGAACCTCCCGGCCGGCTTCTACTACATGTACTCCCCGGTGCCGGCGATCAATGGCCCGTCGACCCGGACGTTCACGGCGAGCAAGGCGGGCTTCGGCTCGGCGCAGCAGGCCGTCAACCTCGTCCCCGACACCATGAACCGGCTCGACTTCGCGCTCGCGTCTGCGCAGCTCAGCCTTGCGGACTGGCCGTTCGTCATCGACGGGCGCCTGACGCCCGACGGGCTGCCGGCCTGGGACAAGACGGACTCCTTCTCGATCCTCAACACGGGCGGTCTGCCG
>CAZWRQ010000021.1:0-28834 GCA_964636395.1 uncultured Holophagales bacterium | reverse complement strand
CCGCCGAGGTAGAGGGCGGCGAGGATCTGGCAGGTGAGGCTGTAGGTCTCCGTCTTCGGGTCGACGAGCTCGATCTCCACCTCGTCGCGGAGGGCCCGGGAGATCAGCTCGATCAGGAGCCCGAGGAGGAACCGGGTCTTCCCCGACCCGGGCGCCCCGATCACGAGGGCGCTCTTCATCGAGGTGTCGCCCTTCACGCGGACGATCTGGCCGGACGGCAGCCTTCCGAAGGTGAGCGCTCCAGGTCCGGCGAGCCGGCCGCGGACCTCCTCCATCACCTCGGACGAAGGCTTCGGCGGCGCGAGCTTCGGGAGCTCGGCGGCGACGGCCATTTCGTAGGCGCGTCTCCGTTCCCGGTGGAGGATCGACCCGACGAAGTCGAGAAGGCTCACGGAGAGCCTCCGAACGGGCCGAACGTCCCGCCGGGCAGGACGGCTTTGGCCGCCTTCGGGTCCACGACCTTCTTCCCGGCCGCCTTCGGGTCCACGACCTTCTTCCCGGCCGCCTTCCGGTCGACGTAGTCCGCCCACGGGTCGCGGCTCTTCGGGTTGAAGCGCTTGCGGAGCTGGAGGATCCCGTAGGCGAGGGGAGAGAGGATCAGGAACCCGACGACCGTCCCGAGCGCTTCGACGCCGCCACCGGCGCCGGTTCCGGCGTGGGGCGAGCTGATCGAGCCGCCCATGGCGCCGACCAGCCCCACGAAGAGTGCCGGGGCCAGCGCCAGGAGGAAGAGCACGCCGGCCCACCTCCGGAGCGTCTGCCCGGCCTTCGTCGCCGAGATCGGCAGCGAGAGGACGAAGACGACGCAGGCCGAGGCGACGAGGAACGAGATCACCGGTTCCTCAGCGGTCGAGGTCGGCCGAGCTGTCGCCGGTTCCGTTCCTTCCGGCGTCGCCCGCCTGGCCGTCAGCCGCGGCGGAGCCGGAGTCCTTCCGGGTGGCCCGCCGGGCCGCCCGGGTCCCGGCGAGGACCTCCTTCAACTTCACGTAGACGGGGAGAGCCTGGTCGTCCGGGAGCTCGACGCTCGTCGAGTCGTTCGCGGCGCCCTGGATCGAGACGGTGAGGGTGTGCATGGCGTCCTCCTATCGATGGGAGGACGGTAGGGTTTACGACCGTGGTTACCGGGACAGCGTCGAACTGCTCATTTCCCCTGGAGCTCAGCGGCACGGAAGCCGTGATACTCGGCGAACTTCTCCGCGTCCACGGCCAGGGCCTCGGCGTCCTTGATGTATCGGTCGCAGTGGTCACGCATCTTGCGGAGCCACGGATTCTCGGGCGCCTTCGGATGGATGGCCACGGTCATCTTGTAGTCGGCGTACATCTTTCTGTGCATGGCGGCCTCCTCGCGGTATGCAGCCGCCTTCTTCCGATACTCGGCGGCTTTCGCGAGGTGGTCTTCGGCCGTGACGGCAACCTTTGGTGCCTGCGCGCTCTCAGACTGGGGCGCAACCGACTGCGGCAACGCGAAGGCGCCGGACGCGGAGAACGCAACGCCGAGGGCGAGGACGGCGGCGCGACCTAGTCGGGGAGTGTCGTGTCCGTTCATGGGTGTCATGTGCGAGTACCTCCGCGCGAATGTCCCCGGACCCCGAGCGTCCGAGGACGGGTGAGCACCGGAAGGCGGGTTGCAAGTCGCCGGACGATCCCGGGCGACCGGCTCCCGTCAGGCCCGGTGTCTTCGGAGGAAATATGCGCGGGCGAGATTAGAGTCGCCTTAGAGGAACGGCGCCTTCTCTACTGCGGCTGACTTGAGGACCTTGGCACCGCCAGAATCATGCGGGTGCCGCCTTCGGACCGTTGGAGGGCGCGAATGGTCCCGCCGTGCTCGCGCACGATCCAGGCGCAGATTGCCAGGCCAAGGCCGGCGCCGCCCTCAACACTTCGCGTGCGGACGGTGTCGCTACGAAAGAACCTCTCGAAGACGCGATCCAGATCAGGCTCGGGGATTCCGGGTCCGTCGTCGTCTACGGCGAGAAACGCGAGCGGGTCCTCGGTCCACACCGTGACACGGACTCCGCCCGCGGCGGTGTGCTGCGCTTCCGCCCCGATTGAGAATCGGACGGCGTTGTCGATGAGGTTGAGGACGAGCTGGCGAAGCCAGCGCTCATCGCCCGGGATGACGACGGCGGGTGCTGGCGCCATTTCGAGCCGGACTCCGAGAGCGTTCGCGCGCTCCGAGAACGATTCCACTACCTCGCCGGCGAGGACGTCGAGACGAACCGGCTCGAGCTGGAAGGGGACCTTGCCGCTATCGGCGCGCGCCAGAAGGAGGAGGTCGGCCACGATGTGCCGGAGACGGCCCACCTCCTCGTTGAGACTCGCCATCGCGGTGCGGTATTCGTCCGTCTCCCGGGGCTGACTGAGAGCGACTTCGAGCGTGCTCTGCATGTTGGCGAGCGGGCTTCGGAGCTCGTGGGAGGCGTCCGCGGTGAAGCGCTTCATCGACTCGAAGGAGCTCTCGAGGCGGCCGATCATCTGGTTGAACGTGTCGACGAGCCGGCCGATCTCGTCAGGGACGGGTCTGGTCGGGAGCCGGCGGCTGAGCTGTGTCGACTCGATCTCTCTCGCCAGCTCGGTGATCTCGACGACGGGGGCGAGCGCGCGACCGGCGAGCCAGTAGCTGACTGCGGCAGATCCTGCGACCGCGATCGGCGCGAGGAGAAGCAGGGCGAGGCGGAGGTTCGAGAGGGGAAGCTCGACGTCTCCCGTTCGCTCCATGACCCGGATGACGCCCTGGCGTCCGGCATGGGACTTGTAGGGTCTCGTGTAGACCCGAAGGAGGCCGCCCTTCTCGACGTAAGTGCGAAATGCCGAGCGTTCCTCGAGGAATTGCGGCCGGGCCGCGAGCTCCTTGGCGGCCGGCACCGATTCGAGGTCGGGCGAGCGGTAGAAGACAGCCGGGTCTCCGTCGACGGAGTGGAACAGGGCGAGCTTCGAGTATCGGTTCAGCTGCGCCACCTGCTCCGGAGTCAGGTGCTCGCAGTCCTCGTGCTGTCCGATGACGGCCTGGATCGCGTCGGCCGTCTCGGTGAGCTCCCGATCGTGGTGGCGGAGCAGCTGGTCTCTGACGATGAAATAGAGACTGAGCCCGAAAGCGGTCAGGATGAGCGTGAGGACGAGGGAATACCCCAGGGTCAGCCTTCCGCGAAATGTCCTCGGAAGCGCTCTCACTTGGGCTCCTTCAGGACGTACCCGGAACCGCGGACCGTCTGGATGAGCTTCACGTCGGCGCCCTGGTCGACCTTCTTTCGGAGGTAGTTGATGTAGACCTCGACGAGGTTCGAGCCGCCGTCGTAGTCGAGGTCCCAGACGTGATCCAGGATCATGGCGCGTGTCAGGACGACCCCCTTCCGCTTCATGAGGTATTCGAGGAGGCCGAATTCCTTCGAGGTGAGCTCGATTTGCCGGTTTCCGCGACGCACCGAACGGTGCACGGTGTCCAGCTCGAGGTCCCCGGCGGTGAGCGTGGTGACGGGCTCGGCCGCAGGGCGCCGGCTGATCGCCCTGAGGCGCGCGAGGAGCTCCTGAAAGCTGAAGGGCTTCGGAAGGTAGTCGTCTGCTCCAAGGTCCAGTCCCCGGACCCGATCCTCGACTGCGGACCGGGCGCTGAGGATGAGGACGGGCGTCGCCCGGTGGCGGGTCCGCAGCTCGCGCAGGATCTCGAGGCCGCTCTTGCCGGGGAGCATCACATCCAGGACGAGAGCGTCGTAGTCGGCCCCGAGCGCGAGCTCGAGCCCCAGGCGCCCATCCGGTGCCACATCCACGGCGAATCCGTGTTCTTTCAGCCCCTGCCGGATGCTGTCCAGGAGTTTCGGGTCATCTTCAACGACGAGGACTCTCATGAGTTTCACCGGCCAAACCGGAGGGTCTCACGATACCGCGGCACTAATCCGTTTCTAATGTTGGGGGGGTAAGTTCCCTGCGAGCAGAGTCGATGGTGTTTCGCCAGGAAAACCCCGCAGCCCGCACGCAGATGTCCCCCGAGATCGCCAGGGGTGGGAATCGGGGGCGCTGGTTCTATCGTGGGGCGGCTCTGGCTCTCTCCGTGCTCCTGCTCGGCGCGAACGTCGCGCCGGCTACCTGCGCGGCGACCGCGGCCCGCTGGCTGGGAAGCGCGGCATCGGGGAGCCCGGGGGATTGCTGCGGTGGCGCGGTTCGCCCGGCGGGAACCCCGGGGGACACTCTGTCGGACGATTCAGGGGGATGCTGCTGCCCCCCTGGGGGGCCTTGCAGCGTCACCCGGGACCCCGGGGGGCCGGAAGCGGCGCCGCCCGAAGGTGCGTCTCGGTCCGGGGTCTCGGAGTCGCCGGGTCGGGAAGTTGACCTGGACCTTGGTTCGGCGCGCCAGAACCTGCGGACACTGGTGCGGCGCCGGCCCGGGGACGGCCTGCTCTTCCTCCGGATCGGCATTCTCAGGATCTGATCCTGGGGCGTGGCCTTTTCGTCGCTGCCTGACGCAGGCGGCGCCCGACCACCGGAGCACGAGGTGAAGAGATGTCCATCCTATGGTCCAGACGGGGAGTCGCGCTTTGCGCCCTCCTGGCCGTCGCTGCATTCAAGACCCAGGGGGTAGAGCCTCCGCCGCCGCTGGATCGCGCCGAGGTGGAGCGTCTCGTCGAGGAGGCGCTCGAGGCGAATCCCGAGATTCGGTCGGCGCGGGCCACGGCAGCCTCTGCGGAGGCGCGGATCAAGCCTGCCGGCACCCTGCCGGACCCAATGGTCTCGCTGAGCTACGAGAACGACGGGGTGTCGCCCTCGCTGGGGACGATGGAGATGACGCGTCTCCAGTTCATGGCGCAGCAGGCGATTCCGTACCCGGGGAAGCTCCGTCTCGCCCGGGAGGTCGCGGAAAAGGACGCCGAGCGGGCGGGGACCGCACCCCAGCGCGTCGTGCTCACGATCGGGGCTTCGGTCCGCCGCGCCTACGCGGACCTCCTCGAGGCACGCGAAGGCTTGCGGCTCGTGGACGAGCAGGCCGAAACGTGGAAAGGCATCGAGGAAGTAACCCGAGGTCGGTACGCAGCGGGTCTGGCGAGCCAGCAGGACGTCCTCCGAGCGCAGAGCGAGCGGACGCGGCTTCTTCAAGAGCGCCGCCGCGAGGAAGCAGCCGAGCTGACGGCCCTGAGCGAACTTCGTCAGCTCCTCTTTCGACCGCCGGATGCGCCTATCCCCACCGAGCAGCGCCTTACACCGGGGCGCCTCGTGACGATCCCGTCGAGCGCGGAGACCCTCGCCCGGGCCGTCGAAGAGACCCCGGAGCTGAAGGAGATCGCACTCGTGAGGGAGCGATCCAAGCTCTCCGTCGATCTCGCGCGCCGGAACCTCAGACCCGACTTCGTTGCCTCGGCCGCATACATGAACCGTGGGGGGCTCCCGCTCATGTGGTCCGCCGGTCTCGGCGTCTCGATTCCTCTCTGGGCCGGCCAGAAGCAGCGGCCGCTCATCGTGGAAGCCGAGACCCTCGCCTCGGCGGCAGCCGCCACAGAGGAGTCCCTCCGTCGCCGAGTTCAGGCTGCAACGGAGGAACGCCTCATCCGCCTCAACCAGCTTGCCCAGGAAGCTCGGCTCGACGCCGAGGGAATCCTCGTGCAGGACCAGCTCTCCGTCGATGCCGCCCTCGCCAGCTACCGGACCGGCACCGTCCCCTTCGTGACGGTGCTCGAGGCGATCGGCACGTACTTCGGCGATCGCCGAGCCGCCCTCGGACGGCTGGCGAACCTGATCCGCGCACTGGCCGACCTCGAGGAGTTCTCTCCCGAGCGGAGTAGCCAGGCGCCCATGGCGTCCAAGACAGCCCCGGCGGCCGCCTCGGCCAGCCCGAAGATGTGAGCAGAGAAATGAACAAGAAGCGCATCCTCACGATCACCCTCACCGTCGCTCTGTCTGTCGTTGCTGGCGGGGTCGTCCTGGTCTCGTCCGCGTGCCAGAAGAGCGGTGAACATTCGGCTGCCGCGAAGCGGTTTCACTGCCCAATGCACCCGGACGTCGTCAAGGACGGTCCCGGCGACTGCCCGATCTGCGGCATGAAGCTCGTCCCCATCGAGGAAGAAGCCCACCAGGCCGCGGTGGCGGGAGCGGCCGGACCCTCCGGGGAAAGGAAGATCCTCTTCTACCGGTCCCCCATGAATCCGCAGGAGACGTCGCCCACCCCGAAGAAGGACTCTATGGGGATGGACTTCGTAGCTGTCTACTCGGACGAGGTGAACTCGGGCGAAAAGGGACCGGAGGGTCTCGCCACGGTCACGATCGACGCCCAGAAGCAGCAGCTGCTGGGTCTCAAGACGATCGAGGTACAGAGGGCATCCTTCGAAACATCCATCCGGACGACCGGACGCGTCGCCTATGACGAGCGCAGGGTGCACCACGTCCACACGCGCTACGAGGCTTACGTCGAGGCGATCGAAGCGGACTACACGGGAAAGTACGTCAAGAAGGGCGACGTCCTGGTGAAGGTCTACAGCCCCGAGCTGTACGCGACGCAGAAGGAGTACCTGATGGCGCTCAGGGCGGCGAAGTCCACCTCGGGCTCGGCGATTCCGTCCGTTTCCCAGGGCGGCCAGGACCTCGTCGCCGCCGCCCGGCAGAGGCTTCTCCTGTGGGACATCACCCCGCAGGACATCGACGCCCTCGAAAAGCGCGGCGAGCCGACCAGGACGCTGAACATCTACGCGCCCATCTCCGGATTCGTTACGGGCCGGATGGCCTATCACGGGATGAAGGTCATGCCAGCCGATTCGCTCTTCGACATCGTCGACCTCTCCGCTGTCTGGGTCATCGCGGACGTCTACGAGTACGAGCTCCCGCGGCTTTCGCTCGGCCAGACGGCGGCCATGACGCTCTCGTACTGGCCCGGGAAGTCCTGGACCGGGCGCGTGGCCTATGTTTACCCGGCCGTGGACGAGATGACACGAACCGTGAAGGTGCGTCTCGAGTTCGCGAACCACAAGGAGGAGCTGAAGCCCGAGATGTACGCCCAGGTCACGATTCACGGACAGCCCAGGGACGCGCTCGTCCTTCCCGACGACGTCGTGATCGACAGCGGCACACGAAAGGTCGTGTTCGTGGCGGAGGGGAAGGGAAAGCTCTCGCCGCGTGAGATCTCCGTTGGTGACCATGCCGGCGGCCAGTACGAGGTGACGGGGGGCCTCTCTGCGGGGGAGACCGTCGCGCGGGGCGCCAATTTCCTCGTCGACTCGGAGTCACGCTTGAAGGCCGCTCTGTCCGCGATGACCTCAACTTCGCCCACGAAAGCGCCCGGCGAGAGGATGAAGGCGCCCGAGCCGCCCTCGCCTCCGGCGACGCCCGCCGGCCACGCCCACTGAAGGAGGACGCGATGAGCCACGCGAGCCCCAGCGAGGGCGGAGGCGAAGGGGTGATCAAGCGGATCATCCGTTTCTCCGCCGAGAACAAGTACCTCGTCCTCTCCCTCTACGTCGTCGCCATCCTGATCGCCGTCTGGGTCATGAAGCGGACGCCCCTCGACGCGATCCCGGACCAGTCCGACACCCAGGTCATCATCTACTCGAAGTGGGACCGAAGCCCCGACATCATCGAGGACCAGGTCACGTACCCGATCGTCACCGCCCTCCTGGGTGCGCCGAAGGTCAAGACGATCCGCGGCTCCTCCGACTTCGGCTTCTCCTACGTCTACGTCATCTTCGAGGACGGCACCGACCTCTACTGGGCCCGCTCCCGCGTCCTCGAGTACCTCTCGAAGATTCAGGGGAGCCTCCCCCAGGGGGTCAAGACCGAGATGGGCTCCGACGCGACGAGCGTCGGGTGGGTCTTCCAGTACGCGCTCGTCGACGAGTCGGGAACGAACAGCACCGACGAGCTGAGAACTTACCAGGACTGGTTCCTCAGGTACGCGGTCCAGTCGGTGCCGGGCGTGGCCGAGGTCGCGACGGTCGGCGGGCGGCAGAGGCAGTACCAGGTGACGATCGACCCGAACGTCCTCTCCGCCTACGGCGTGCCTCTCTCCCGCGTCGCCGAGGCGATCCGGATGAGCAACGAAGAGGTCGGCGGCCGTCTCATCGAGCTCTCGGGGCGGGAGTACATGGTGCGCGGGCGCGGCTACCTGAAGTCGGTCAAGGACATCGAGCAGATCGTCCTCAAGACGAACGAGAGGGGTACTCCGCTCACAGTCGGCGACGTCGGCCGGGTCTCGCTCGGCCCCGAGATCCGGCGGGGCGTCGCAGACCTTGACGGCGAGGGCGACGTCGTGGGCGGCATCGTCGTGATGCGGAGCGGCGAGAACGCCCTCAACGTCATCGAGCGGGTGAAGCAGAAGTTGAAGGACATCGAGCCCTCGCTGCCGAAGGGCGTAAAGGTCGTCACCACCTACGACCGCTCGGATCTCATCGAGCGCTCCATCGACACGCTCAAGGGAAAGCTGATCGAGGAGATCATCGTCGTCTCGATCATCATCCTGATCTTCCTCTGGCACGTCCCGAGCGCGATCGTCCCCATCCTCACGATTCCGATCTCGGTCGTCCTCGCGTTCATCCCGTTCGGGCAGCTCGGGCTGACGATCAACATCATGTCCCTCGCCGGGATCGCGATCTCGATCGGCGTCCTCGTCGACGGCGCGATCGTCGAAGTCGAGAACGCCTACAAGAAGCTCCAGCTCTGGAACGACGGCGGGCGGCCGGGCGACTTCCACAAGGTGCGCCTCGAAGCGCTCATGGAGGTCGGGCCGTCCGTCTTCTTCTCGCTCCTCGTCATCGCCGTCGCCTTCCTTCCCGTCTTCACGCTCGTCGACCAGGAGGGGCGCCTCTTCCGGCCGCTCGCCTACTCGAAGAACCTCGCCATGGCGATCGCCGCGTTCCTCGCGATCACGCTCGACCCGGCGCTGCGGATGCTCTTCGCGCGGATGGACTTCTTGCACTTCCGGCCGAAGTGGCTCGCCTGGGTCGTCAACCAGGTCATCGTCGGGAAGTACTACGCCGAGGAGAAGCACCCGGTCTCGAGGCTCCTCCACAGGATCTACGAGCCTCCCTGCCGGTTCGTCCTGAAGCACCCGAAGTCGACGATCGCCGCCGCCCTCCTCGCGATGGTCGCGACGGTGCCGGTCTTTTTGAAGCTCGGCTCGGAGTTCATGCCGCCCCTCTACGAGGGGAGCATCCTCTACATGCCGACGACGATGCCCGGCATCTCCGTCACAGAGGCCGAGCGACTCCTCCAGGTGCAGGACCGGATCCTGAAGTCGTTCCCCGAGGTCGAACGGGTCTTCGGCAAGGCGGGGCGCGCCGACAGCTCGACGGACCCGGCTCCGTTCTCGATGATGGAGACGACCGTCATCCTGAAGCCCGAGAACGAGTGGCGGGCGCGTGAGCGCTGGTACTCCTCCTGGTCGCCGGAGTGGCTCGCGTCGGTCTTCCGCCACGTCTGGCGCGACCGTATCTCGCATGACGAGCTGGTCGACGAGATGGACCGGGCGCTGAAGATCCCCGGGACGACGAACGCCTGGACGATGCCCATCAAGGCCCGCATCGACATGCTCTCGACCGGCATCCGGACGCCTATCGGAATCAAGGTCTTCGGCTCCGACCTGAACGAGATCGAGCGGATCGGCAAGGAGATCGAGACGGCCGTGAGGGCCGTCCCCGCGACCCGCTCGGCCTTCGCCGAACGGGTCGCCGGCGGCTACTTCATCGACTTCGACCTGAAGCGCGACCAGCTCGCCCGCTACGGCCTGACCGTGGACGACGCGAACATGGCCATCATGACCGCGGTCGGCGGGGAGCCGATCACGACCCTCATCAAGGGGCGCGAGCGCTACTCCGTCTCGCTCCGCTATCCCCGTGAGCTCCGTGAAGACCTCACGCAGCTCGAGCGGGTGCTCGTCTCGACGATGTCCGGGGCGCAGGTCCCGATGGGACAGCTCGCCGACATCCGGCTCGTCCAGGGACCCTCGATGATCCGCAACGAGAACGGCCTCCTCTCGGGGTACGTCTACGTCGACTTCGACACCGGAAAGGAGGACGTCGGCGGGTTCGTCGAGGAGGCGAAGAAGGCCGTGGCCGAGAGAGTCACGCTCCCGTCGGGCTACACGCTCGTCTGGAGCGGCCAGTTCGAGAACATGATCCGCGTCCGGGAGCGGCTGAAGGTCGTCATCCCGATCACGCTCGTCCTCATCTGGCTCCTCATGTACATGAACACGAAGTCGGCGATGAAGACCTTCATCGTCCTCCTCGCCGTGCCCTTCTCGATCATCGGAGCCGTCTGGTTCCTCTGGATCCTCGGCTACAACATGTCGATCGCGGTCTGGGTCGGCGTCATCGCCCTCATGGGCCTCGACGCCGAGACGGGCGTCTTCATGCTCCTCTTCCTCGACCTCTCGTACGACGAGGCGAAGGCGAAGGGCCTCCTCCGGAACAGGGCCGAGCTGATCGAAGCGATCATCCACGGCGCCGTCAAGCGGGTCCGGCCGAAGGCGATGACCGTCTTCGCCGCGATGCTCGGCCTCATGCCGATCATGTGGTCCGTCGGGGCGGGCTCCGACGTCATGAAGAGGATCGCCGCTCCGATGGTCGGCGGGCTCGTCACGTCGTTCGCCCTCGAGCTCCTCGTCTACCCGGCGATCTACATGCTCTGGAAGCAGCGAAGCTTGCCGAAGCCGGACCCGGATGCTCCCGTCCCTTCCCCGGAACCGTCGCTGATTCCGGCATGACGTCCACCGCACCACCAGACAAACCGATTAGGAGAAGCCCCATGACGACAGCCACCCACCTCCGCCGCTGGATCACCGCCGCCGTTGCGGTCCTCGCCATCTCCTCGGCCGCCGCCGCCCCGCCTTCGAAGGCTGCCTCCGGGAGGATGGTCTTCAAGGACGTGAAGGCGCAGACGCAGGAGTTCATCGGCTATGCCGACATGAGCCTCGCGCCCGAGCAGCAGAAGATCAAGGACGACGTCCTTTCGGCGATCCCAACCGTGTGCTGCAAGAAGTTTTCCATGAAGACGTGCTGCTGCCCGTGCAACATGGCCATGACGATCTGGGGACTCTCGAACTACATGCTCGTGGTGAAGGGCGCCGACGCGGCCCAGCTCAAGACGGCCGTCCTCGACTGGGTGAAGTTCATCGGACCCGCCGGATACACCGGCGATGCGTGTTTCAAAGGTGGCTGCAACCGGCCGTTCGCGAAGAACGGTTGTGGCGGCATGGACCACAAGAGCGTCATCTTCTAGGGGCTGAGCGATGAGACTCCTTCGAACCCTTCTCCTTTCGACGGCGATGGTGAGCCTTCCGGTCATGGCCCAGGAACACGTCCACGGCGAACGGGGGGCGCCGGACCAGGCGCCCTCGGCGGACCGGCCCGTTCGGGACCTGGATGCGGCGCTTCGCGACGAAGGGAGCGCCCTGCGTGCGCTCCGAGCGAGCATCCGCTCGCGCGAGCGCGAGCGGGTTGACCGATCCGTCGGGGACTACGTCTCGGTTCAGGATGAGCTGCGCGTCGGGCTGCGTTCTGGTGGGGGGGACGAAGCGCTTGCGCGAGATGCCTCGCGGATACAGAAGGTCTGCCGGGAGAGCCTGGCAACTCTCCGTGGCCTCGCGGACGGGGCTCCGCCCGCCCTCGGGGAGCGTGTCGACGAAGCGATCGCCGCGGCGGAGCGGACGTTCGGGATCGCCGCGGAGCTCGCCGGTCAGGAGGTGGACTCTGCTCCGAGGACCAGCCGGGGCGGATGTGGCATGGGGAGCTCCGGCCATCGAGGGCACTGACCGCGACTCCTGACGACGGGAGCGCGACCGGGCCTGAGGCGCCCGCGGTATCGAGCGAAGTTAAGTGATCGATCCGGGCGGCGTCGTCCCTGCCGATCCGCGGAACGAAACGTTCCCCGGGGAGGAGCGGACGACGCCGCATCTCTCTAACGTCTCTCTAAGGTTCAGCCCCTATCTTCCCGTTCAAGCGCCGGCGCCGGCGTGTAGAGCCCGCCGCCGGAAGCGGGACCAGGAGAAAACGACATGCGCAGACTTCTCGCCACCTTCGCGGCTCTCGCCTTTTCGCTCTGGCCCCTCGCCGCTCAGGCCAACCAGGGCCACGCCCACGCGCACGGCCAGGACGCAGTCCTCGGTACGATCGCCAAGGTCGAGGGCGACCGCCTGGAGGTCGCTGACCCCGACGGCAAGTCCGTCATCGTCAGCCTGACGCGCACCACCATGTACCTCAAGGGGTCTGAGGAGGCGAAGAAAGCTGACCTGAAGCCCGGGCTGAGTGTCGCCGTCGAGACGGCAAACGGGAAGGCCGGGCTCGAAGCGAAGGTCGTCCGGATCGGTCCCGCCGACGGGGCGGTCTGGGCTTGCCCGATGCACCCGGAAGTGACCGGTTCCGGTCCCGCCAAGTGCCCGAAGTGCGGCATGTTCCTCGAGAAGAAGAAGGCCTGAGGAGCGCCCGGTGTACCGAGTAGGAGAGTCGACTCGAGTCATGGCTCGCCTCCTCTTCGGGGCACTCCTCGTTTCGGGCGCGCTGGAAGGGCAGGAGCCTCCACGGCTCGACACGCCGGTCGCTCCATCTGCTGCGGGGGAGCCGGCGAATCCAGGTGTCAGCCGGCTCGAACGCTCCGAAGGGCTTCTGGCCGCCGTCCGGACGGCCAGCGCCGAGAAAGACGGCACCGCCCTCGCTTCTGCCACGGCAGCGTACGTGTCCTACCTCGCGGTCCTCCGGGACGAGATCAGCCGCGCCCCGCGTGTCGATGGCCCGGTGTTGACGGACAAGCTCGTGGTGGGAAAGACGGTAGCTCTACAGGCGACGGAGCTCGAGTCACTGGCGAAGGTGGCCCCGCGGCGGCTGCGAAAAGACGTGGAGCGGGCACTGGCCGCCGCCGACGGGCTCCTCGAGACTCTGGCGAGAGGCTGGTCGGCGCCAGCGCCAGCGGTGCGCCCGCAGGCCGAGTCGCACGCGGGCCACGGCCGCTCGACGTCGGCCTCGAGCGGTGGGCACCATTGAGGGCCTCCGCACTAGGCTCGTGCTGACGACGCGTCCGTCAGGTTGGAGGCACCCATGAATCATGACGAGCACGAGCACACCGGGCACGATCGGTCGACGGCCGGGCGGCCTCAGAAGAAGGACCCCGTCTGCGGAATGTCGGTGCCGGCGGACAGCCCGAACCGACACGAGCACGCGGGTACTGAGTTCGTGTTCTGCAGCGCGACCTGCCGCGATCGGTTCACCAGGGACCCGGGCTCGTTCCTCGAGCAGGCCCCGGCGGCCACGGCCGCTCCTTCTCGGGTCATTCCGGGGGGCTACACGTGCCCCATGCACCCTGAGATCGTGCGCGATGCGCCGGGCTCGTGTCCGATCTGCGGCATGGCGCTGGAGCTCCGGGCACCCGCGGCGAACGCCGGAGAGAACGCCGAGCTCCGCGACATGAGCCGCCGCTTCTGGTTCTCGGTAGCGCTTACTGTGCCGCTCCTCGGCCTGGCGATGGGCGACATGCTGCCGGGAGAACCCGTGTCTGCGCTCTTGTCGGCGCGCCTACGCACATTCCTGGAGCTGGCGCTGGCGACGCCCGTGTGTCTCTGGGCCGCATGGCCCTTCTACGTGCGAGCCGTCCAGTCGGTGAAGAACCGAAGTCTCAACATGTTCACACTCATCGGCCTCGGCGTGAGCGTCGCGTACGGCTACAGCGTCATCGCGACGCTTCTGCCGGGCCTGTTCCCGGCCTCCTTCCGGAGCGCATCCGGGGAGGTCGCCGTTTACTTCGAAGCGGCGGGGGTCATCGTCACCCTGATCCTGCTCGGGCAGGTCCTGGAGCTTCGCGCGCGGAGCCAGACCGGTGCCGCGATTCAGAAGCTGCTCGGGATGGCAGCAACATCGGCGCGACGGATCAATTCTGACGGTTCCGAAGAGGACGTGCTGCTGGAGGTCGTGCAGGCCGGCGACACGCTCCGGGTGTGGCCTGGCGAGAAGATCCCGGTAGACGGTGTCGTCCTCGATGGTGCGAGCTCCGTCGACGAGTCGATGGTGAGCGGCGAGCCGATACCCGTGGAGAAGGGCCCCGGCGACAAGGTCGTCGGAGCTACGGTCAACGGCACCGGAGCCCTCCTGATGCGGGCCGAAAAGGTCGGCGCCGAGACGCTTCTCTCGCGCATCGTCGCGATGGTCGCCGAGGCCCAGCGAAGCCGGGCGCCGATCCAGAAGCTCGCCGATGTCGTGGCCGGCTATTTCGTGCCGATCGTCATCCTGATCTCAGTCCTCACCTTCGTGGCCTGGGCGATCGTCGGGCCGGCGCCCCGAATGGCGCACGCGCTGATCAACGCCGTGGCCGTGCTCATCATCGCCTGCCCCTGCGCGCTGGGTCTCGCCACCCCGATGTCGATCATGGTGGCCACGGGCAGGGGCGCGACCATGGGCGTTCTCTTCAAGAATGCCGAGGCGATCGAGGTGCTCCGAAAGGTCGATACGCTCGTCATCGACAAGACGGGGACACTGACGGAAGGGAAGCCGGAGCTGGTAAGCGTCAAGGCGGCCGCCGGCTTCTCCGAATCCGACCTCCTCCATCTGGCCGCCAGCCTGGAACGAGGCAGCGAGCACCCGCTCGCGGCGGCCATCGTGAAGGGAGCCGAGAAGCGCGGCGTGGCTCTCTCGGGCACAGACGGGTTCGAGTCGGTGACGGGAAAGGGCGTGAAGGGAACCGTAGACGGCAGGGCCGTGACCCTCGGGAACACGTCCCTGATGGCGGACCTGGGCATCGACCTCGGAGCGCTGGGCACCGACGCGGAGGCGCTCCGCAAGGACGGGGAGACGGCGATGTTCGTTGCGGTCGACGGCGAGGTCGCGGGCATCCTGGGGGTGGCCGATCCGATCAAAGCCAGCACGCCCGAGGCCATCAGCGAACTACATGGTGAGGGCCTCCGCATCGTCATGCTCACGGGCGACAGCAGGACGACCGCCGAGGCGGTCGCGAGGAAGCTCGCGATCGACGAGATCGTGGCAGAGGTTCTGCCCGATCAGAAGGCGGAGGTCGTGAAGCGGTTCCAGGCTCAGGGACGCGTCGTCGCGATGGCAGGCGACGGCATCAACGACGCCCCCGCGCTCGCACAGGCGCAGGTGGGAATCGCCATGGGGACGGGCACCGACGTCGCGATGGAGAGCGCCGGGGTCACTCTCGTGAAGGGGGACCTCCGGGGCATCGTCCGGGCGCGGCGCCTTTCCCGCAGCACGATGGCCAACATCAAGCAGAACCTCTTCTTCGCATTCGTCTACAACGCGGCAGGGGTCCCGATCGCTGCGGGTGTGCTCTACCCGTTCTTCGGGCTATTGCTCTCGCCTGTGATTGCGGCTGCCGCGATGAGCTTCAGCTCGGTCTCGGTCGTCGGAAACGCGCTCCGGCTTCGACGGGCGAAAATGTGAGCCTGGACGACGAGACGATTGAGGCGGTGCCCGGCGGCGAGAGATCGCGCCCCGGTCGCCCCGATCGCGCGACTCCGCGCTATGAGCTCGGCGAGACGCTCGGCAGCGGGGGGATGGCGACGGTCGTGCTCGCGAGGGATCGCCAGCTCGGACGCGACGTCGCCATCAAGCGCATGAAGCCCGAGCTCGCCGAGGACCCGGGGGCACGGCGCCGGTTCGAAGAGGAAGCGCTGATTCTCGCGGGGCTCGAGCATCCAGGGACGGTCCCGGTGCACGACGCGGGGACGCTCGAAACGGGCGAGCCGTTCTACGCAATGAAGCGCGTCCAGGGACGGACGCTGAAGAGCCTCCTGTCGGCGCGGCGGCCGGAGGAGATCCGGTCGCGCCAGTCGATCACCCACTTCGTCGACGTCTTCGAGCGGGTTTGCCAGACGCTTGCCGCGGCGCACCGCCAAGGCCTGGTTCATCGCGACGTCAAGCCAGCGAACATCATGGTGGACGACATGGGCTCCGTCTACCTGGTGGACTGGGGCCTCGCCGTACGGCTCGAAGGCGACAGTCAGTCCCGCGCGCATCCAGGAGGGTCCGTTGCCGGGACGCCGGCGTACATGTCCCCCGAGCAGGCGCGCGCGGCACCGACGAGCCCGGCCTCCGACGTCTTCTCGCTGGGCACGGTCCTGTACGAGATTCTGACCGGTGCGAACCCCTTCTCGTCCTCCGATGCGCTCGAATCGATGCGCCGCGTTCGGGAGGAGTCGCCAGCGCCGCCCGTCGCGAGTAACCCCGTAGCCGGGAGATCGCTCTCTGCCGTCTGCATGAAGGCCCTCGCCAGGAACCCGTCGTCGCGATACGACTCAGCAATCGAACTGGCGGAGGAGATCCGCCGGCACCGGGAGTTCCGTCCGGTGGACGCTGCGCCTCCGACCTTCATGGAGAGGGCTTTGAACTGGATGCGCCGGCACCCTGCGGTCGCCTCGGCCGTCGCGGCCGCGCTCGGCGTCGGCCTCCTTGGAGGAGTCGGGGTCGCCGTTCGCGTCGCTTCCCGCCACAGTCTGCACGTGATGGCTTCGGAGCGCCTGGACGCCGCGGACGCGAGCCTCGCCCGAGTCAATGCCGAGATCGCTCGCGCCACCGCGGCCCGCGAAGCCGCTCCGTCAAACGGCCGAGCCCGGCTCGACCTCGAGCTCGACGAGCTGAGAGCCCTGAGGTCGGAGGAGTACGAGACCGTTCACGGACTGGCCTACGCCATTCTCGGGTTCGGGGCGGGCTCGCCGGACAGGGTCATCCAGGCGCGAGTCCGCCGATATCAGGTCGAGGGCGTCGAACGCTACCTCGCCGCTGGCCAGGAGCTCGCTGCAGCGGCGTCACTGAGGAAGGCGCTCAGGGCCGCCGAAGCGGCGAATCCGCTTGGCTTCTCGAAGGACGAGATAGCGGCGATGGAGGCGAAGCTGATGCAGGTCGAGGCGAGACTGGCAGCCTCCCGCGGACCCGAATCAGAGCCGGCCGGACACTGACGAGCTCCCTTATGAGCTGCGTACCGCCATAGAGGAGCGGCCGAAGGTCTGAACGAGCCTCAGCATCGCGAGACTACTCGCAGGGAAGGCGGGCAAGGACGAGCGCAGAGGCCCCCCGGCCGAGCCGTTCGACGGCGACGCCGCTGAAGCCGTGCGCTATGAGGAGCATCGTGAGCTCCTCGACCCAGCTGGAGCCGCGGACGATCTCGGGTAGCTCGTCGAATACCCGAATCGCCGCGGGCCACTCGTTCAGCGCGGTCTGTCGGAGTCGCTGGAAGTGGCGCTCCCATGCCTTGCGGACGACAGGGTGCTCCGGGTACGTGAGATCGTGCATGACGACGAGCCCGCCTGGATTCAAGAACGACCTCAACCGCGAGACGAGGCGGGGGAGATCCGCGTACTTGGCCAGGTAGCAGCTCGTAACGGTGTCGAACCGTCCGGCAGGAGCGATGCGCTCGAGCGAGCCCAGGACGAAACGTGCCCGATGGTCCCGTCGGAGATGCGCCCGCTTCAGCGCGTGGTCGAGACGCGCGACCGAGACGTCCATGCCGACGACCTCCGCATCCGGGAATCGATCGCAAACCATGAACGTGAGGGTCCCGGTGCCGCAGGCGAGGTCGAGAACCCGTGCGGGAGCGTCGAAGTGCGCCAGGAGCGCCTCCTTCCAGCGGCGGTCTGCGCCGCGGGTCGCTGCGAAGAGGATCTCGTCATACGCTTCTGCTGTGCTGTCGGAGAGCTCCGCTGCGATTCTCTGGTGCGGTAGCGTCATGAGCTTCTCCGGCCTGCGCTCGTGGCGGGCGTGCCCTCGCCGACACTCGGCGGGAACCACTTCGCGTCGGATTCCGCGAGCGCCGCGGAGAGCTGCTCGACGGAGCGGGCGGCGCGGCGAAGCCGGCGCTTTGTCCCGTCGTCGCGTAGGGAGGCTGCTTCGAGCTGGCTCAGCTCCAGGTGAGCGTTTCTCAGAGGCCCGAGCGTTCTTTCGCGGATGCCGGAAAGGGCCGCGGCCACGGCGCAGCGCCGCTCGGCGGCGATCCACTGGCGGGTCTGCTGTTCAAGCCCCGGTCCCAGTGCGCGCAGGGCCCTCGTGAGCCGGTCGAGCTCGAGATCTGTCGCAGGGACACTCGCGAGCCAGCCGCCCCCTTCAGTGATCCGCTCGATCTGTCGGGAAATCGTACTGAGCGGCCCGAGGAGGCTTCGTCGCAGTATCCACTCGATTCCGGCGACGAGGCCAGCGATCGTCAGCCCGGCCTGAAGAAGCTGGATCGCGAGCGCGCTTCGGAACCGGTCGCGTACGAACCGGCCGTCGCTCCAGTAATGAAGCGTCCACCGGCCGTCGGATAGGTCCAGCGCCTGGCAGGCCACGATCCCCGAGCCTGAGGGCGCCTGCGACGCCGAAGAGAGGGGAACGAGGTCGACCCGGCCCCCAGCTCGCTCGAAAGAAGGGGCGAGCATCCGGAGGTGCGCCCGGGCCGTCCCCGAGTCCGCTCGGAACTCGGGCATCGCGGAGAGGTGCTCGAGGAACCCAGCGAGGTAAGCGACTTCCGCCCGTTCGATCTGCCGGCGATCCTCGACGACACCAAGCGTCGTGACGAGCCCGACCGTGAGGGTCGTCGACGCGACGACCCACCATCGGATTCGGGTCCGGAGGCTTTTCACGGAGCCCACCCGGAGCGCGGCTTGTACGCGGTGATGAACCCGATGGTGCCAGCGGCCGTGTTCAGCCGCAGCCGCTCGGCCACGTTCGCGAAACCCGCTTCCTCGACGAAGGCCGGCAGTCGGCCCCTGGCGTGGTCCGCGGTCTCCCGGCGGCCGTCGAGTGTGCGGACGATCGAAAAGGCGAGCGCACGGAGGCGCCCTTCCGGACGGGTGAAGTCGACGAGAACGAGGCGCCCTCCCGGCTTGAGGAGCCTCGACGCAGCCGCGAGAGCGGATCGCTTCCCGGAGGGGAGGAGATGGTGGAGGAGGAGGGAGGAGGTCACGAGGTCGAAGGACTGATCGGGGAAGGGCGGATCGTCGGCCGGGCCGCGGGCCCAGGTCACGGAGATCTGCGCCTCCCGTGCCTTGTGCTCCGCGATCTCGAGGGCCGCCGGATCGATGTCGTAGCCGACGACGGTCGCGCGGGGGTGCTCCTGTTTCAGCCGGACCGCCAGAGAGCCGGTCCCGCATCCGATGTCGAGCACGCGCTCTGCCGGCTCAGGGCGAAGGAGGGACAAGGTCAGTCGCCTCAGCTGCTCATCCCTCATGACGAGCCGCATGAGAGGGTCGAAGAGACCTGTCAGGGCGTGGAAGCGCAGAGCC
The DNA here is from genome assembly GCA_964636395.1 of uncultured Holophagales bacterium. Taxonomy (GTDB): domain Bacteria; phylum Acidobacteriota; class Thermoanaerobaculia; order UBA5066; family UBA5066; genus UBA5066. Next base: position 9,672 of record CAZWRQ010000021.1, on the reverse strand, counting down.
GGGATATACGCGGCCTCGCCCGAAGGGTCGCGCTGAAGAACCCGGACGGCGGCGTCGACGCTGACCGTTCGACCGCTCGTGAGGCCCTGTTCACTCTTTGGCATACCTACCTCTCGAAGTCGTCCGCCGATCCCCTTGGCGGAGCGATGAACTCGAGTTCGGTGAGACCCCGCTCCGCCTTCGCCGTCCTCTGGTCGAGAAGATAGCCCCGGCAGATTAGAGGCGCCTTAGACGAAGGGAAGCGGGCGTGAGGGGCATGCCCCGGTGTTCCGCGACAATTAGATTTCCCGGGTAGCGACAACTAGATTTCCCGGGTCGGGGGCTTCGTAACAGGCTGAGGCGGAGACGTTTAGCCCGACATAAGGAGGGCTATTGGTCGGGCCGAGGCAGGTGAGGAGCCTGATGGAGTTTCTGGGCAAGGGGAAGCCGCTGTATGTAGCGGCGACGCGATCGGGGATGACGGAGAAGACGGCGCGGAAGTACCGCGATCTCGGCGGGATTCCCGGGCGGCAGCCGCGGACGTACCGGACGCGTAAGGACCCGTTCGAGGCGGTGTGGCCGGAGATCGAGAAGCTGCTCGCTGCGTCGCCTGGACTCGAGGGCGTGACGATCTTCGACACGCTGCGGCTGAGGGAGGACGTGAGGTTCGGGGACGGCCAGCTTCGGACGCTGCAACGGCGGATTCGGCGGTGGCGCGCCAGCCGGGGCCCGGAGAAGGAGGTCATGTTTCCGCAGGAGCACCGGCCGGGCGAGGCGGGCCAGAGCGACTTCACGGACATGAGGGAGCTGGAGGTGAGGATCGGCGGGGAGCCGTTCGATCACCTGCTCTACCACTTCGTGCTGCCGTACTCGAACTGGGAGTGGGCGAGCGTGTGCTTCACGGAGAGCTTCGAGTCGCTCGTGTCGGGTCTGCAGGGGGCGATCTGGGAGATGGGCCGAGTGCCGAAGAAGCACCGGACCGACAACCTCTCGGCAGCCACGCACGAGCTGAAGGACGGCGGCAGGAGCTTCAACGAGCGTTACAAGGCGGTGCTGGATCACTACCGGATGGCGGCGGACCGCAACACGCCCGGGCGCGGTCACGAAAACGGCGACGTCGAGCAGGGCCACCACCGGCTCAAGCGCGCGCTCGAGCAGGCTCTGCTTCTGCGGGGCGGGCGCGACTTCGACAGCCGCGGGGAGTACGAGGTCTTCCTGCGTAAGGTCGTCGACGGCCGCAACCGCGGTCGGTGGGAGAAGTACGCCGAGGAGCTCGCGGTGATGGGGCCTCTGCCTCTCACGCGCCTCTCCGAGCACCGGACGGAGAAGCTCGGCGTGAGCGTCTTCTCCACGATCCGCGCGGCCAACAACGTCTACTCGGTCCCCTCCCGGCTGATTGGCGAGCGGGTCGAGGTGCGGCTCTACGCCGAGACGGTCGAGGTCTTCTACGCCGGGGAGAGGGTCTGCGCGATGGAGCGGCTCCGTGGCTCGGGCAGCGCCCGGATCGACTACCGGCACCTGATCTTCTCTCTCGTGAGAAAGCCCGGCGCCTTCGCGCGGTACCGCTACCGCGAGGCGCTCTTCCCGACGCTGACCTTCCGGCGCGCCTACGACGCGCTCGTCGAGAGGCTCGGCGAAGGGGCGGACCTTTCGTACGTGCGAATCCTGCACCTGGCGGCGACTACGACGGAGACCGGGGTCGAAGAGGCGCTGTCGGCCCTGCTGGAGCTCGGAGAGCTGAAGAGCTGGGAGGACGTCGAGGACCGCGTCCGTCCCGACACCCCTGCAATTCCGACGTGTCAGATCCCGGTCGTGGACCTCGGGGCCTACGACCTCTGCCTGGAAGGGAGCCCGTCGTGAGGCCGCCGTCCGAGCAGACCCTCGAGATGCTCTTGAAGTCCTTCAAGCTCCCGACCTTCGCGCGGGAGTACTCCGCTGTCGGCGACACCGCGGCGCGGGAGGGGCTGACGCACCCGGCCTACCTGCTCGCGCTGGCCCGGATGGAGGCCCACGAGCGGGCCGACCGCCGGACGCTGAGGCTTCTGGAAGAGTCCCGTCTGCCGAAGGAGAAATCGCTGGCCACCTTCGACCTCTCCCGGCTCTCTCCCAAGGCCCGGACCTCCTTCAACGCGCTGAAGGACGGCTCCTTCCTCGATCGCGCCGAGAACGTCCTGGCCTTCGGAAACCCTGGCACCGGCAAGACCCACCTTCTCTGTGCCCTCGGCCAGGAGCTCGTCCGCAACGGCCGCACCGTCCTCTTCGCCCCGACCTTCCAGATCGTCCAGAGACTCCTGGCGGCCAAGAGGGATTTGCGGCTCCCCTCCGACCTGAAGAAGCTCGACCGCTTCGACGCTCTCCTTCTCGACGACATCGGCTACGTCCAGCAGAGCCGCGAGGAGATGGAGGTCCTCTTCACCCTCCTGGCCGAGCGCTACGAGCGCCGCTCGGTCCTCATCACGAGCAACCTCGTCTTCTCCCGGTGGGACCAGATCTTCAAGGACCCCATGACGACGGCCGCTGCGATCGACCGCGTCGTCCATCACGCCGTGATCCTCGAGCTGAACATGGAGAGCTACAGGGCCGAGGCGGCCCGTCAGCGCTCCCGCGGCCCGAAGGACGCCGCCTGAGCACCGGCCGTGGAAATGATGGAAATCGCTCCGCTCCACTTCGTTGCGCTCCGCGATTCCCACATTCCCACCGCCCCGCTACTACTTCCGCTCTCAGGAAAGGAGACCGAGAGAAGCCCCGCCGGTCGCCGCGACGGCGGCCGGGCGGATCAGTAGTCAGAAGACCCCGACCCGGTATTTCTGATTGTCGTCAGCCGGTATTTCTAATTGACGCCGGACACCCCGGGTCAGTACCGCTAGCCGATCCGGGCGTCGTCGGCCCGGCTGATTCGCGGAAGTCGGTGTTCCAGGGGAGGAGCAGACGACGGCTTCCCCGTCGCTGCCTCCGCTGCGGGCACCCGTCCGCCGTTCGGTTAGCCGATTCGCGTTTCGGGCCGCCCGCGTTCCGACCCAGGGCCGAGGGGCTTGCTGGCTCAGATCCGACCGAAGGTACCCGACGACCGTATGCCTTTCCGTGGAAGGAGCGGCACGCGTTTTAAGGCGCCTCTAATCCACTCGACCCATTCTTGAGGTCAAGAGGCAAACGGGAGCATTCCGAATGCCCCGGATCAAAGTCCTTTCACGCTCGTCCCGAAACGTAGGCCAGCCGGCGAAGCACAGCCCAAGACGATGGCAGGAGGTTCGCGATGTCCGCAGAGCGTCCCCGGGTAACTCGGCATCTGGCATCAGTCATTCTCGTCGTTTCCGCACTGATCTCGGCCGTGCGACCGGCTGCCGCTGGGCCACAAGTGCAGGCCGCCGCTGCGGCCGAGAGCCGAACCGCGATGAAGGTCGCGGTCACCCCGAAGGACCACCTCGACAGGGCCGTCGAGTATCGAAAGAAGGCCGCCGCTTACCGCGAAGAGGCGAACAGGCATCGCGAGATGATCCTGGCCCTGAAGAAGCGACTGCCGCCCGATACCCGGCCCGGGAACTACGAGCCTCCCGAGCTCGAGAAGCTGCGGGGCCACTGCAACGGCTACATCAAGGACGCAGAGGCACTGGCGGCGAAGGCGGAGAAGCTGGCCGAGTACCACGAAATGCGTGCGGCCGAGCTGAACGGCCAGTGAGCCCGTCCAAGTGCGGGTGCGCCGCGTCTGGGCCCGAGGTGCCGACTCCGCTTCGCCTCCCGTCATCCCGCCCATGGAAAGGAGCTGCCATGCTCAACCACGCTGCACACAAGGTCCAGCGCCTCGCCTTTGCCGCCCTCCTCGCAGCGCCACTCACTCTTCTGCCGCTCGTCGCGGACGCGCAACAGGAGGGAGGGGCCTACCCCATGTTCGCCGACGAAATCGCGAGGCTCCCGGAGGTTCATCTCGCAAGAGCCGAGGAATACGAAAGGAAGGCGGCGTCGTACCGCAAGGAAGCCGCCAAACAGCGAAAGCTGCTCGGGGATTCCATCACCGGGAACAGAGAACCGGAGCGGGCGGACACCGATCCGATGATTCTGGAGATGAGGCGACACTACGAAGCGTATATAGAGAAGGTGGAGGCCGTCGCGCTCGAGGCGGAGCGGTTCTCCACCTTCCATCGGAAGCAGTGGGAAACACTGCGGGGAAAGTAGCTGTCACGGAAGATCGCAGAGGGGGAAGCCCGCCCGGGCACACGGAGCGCAAGCACCCGGGACCCTAGTGGAGGGCGCCGATCCAGAAGCTCGCCGACGAGCCCAGGTCTCTTGCGGGCGGCGAGGCCTTTCACCCGGCGAGCCAGTGTGCCGCGGGGTCTATGTTGCAGCTGACGACTTCGGCGGGGGGGAATGTCTGCTCCGTCCGGACGGCGAGTGAACCGGCTCCGCCGCGCTCACGCCTCTCCCCAGGCCGATGCGGACTCGGGCGTCTTCTCGGACCCTGCGGTGAGCCCTGGCACGGGGACGGACTCCACGCCCGGCCAGGACGCGACTCGTGAGGGGCGTTCCGCGAGGCATACCCTGAGCCGGGCCTCCAGGTCCCAGAGGCTCCCTTTCTCGACGACGAGGTCGGCGCCGAGACGGAACGCTTCCTGCCGTACCTCGGTCGCCGACGAGCTCGTCCAGACGAAGATCACGGGACGCGGCTCGAAGCGCGCCGCCGTGGCGACGACTTCCAGGCCGTCTCGCGTCTGCCGCCCCGTGAGGTCGAGGTCCGTGACGACGGCCGCCCAGCGCTGGGCGGCCAGGAGGACCAGGGCGGAGTCGAGGTCGCGAGCGTGTGCTACCTCGAAACCGCGCCGCGCGAGGAACTCAGCGGCGCAGAACGCGAACGAAGCGTCGTCTTCGACCAGGAGGAGCGTGCCGCGGGGAGAGGTTCCTGCCATGCCTCAATACTGGGGACCAGACCTTAGAATTCGATGAGAGAGAAAGCCTCTCACCCTCTAATGCTGCTCTAAGGTACGGGTCGTATGTTTCCGCCCATACACGGCTGCGGTGCGAGACGCTCGCTCAGCGGCCGATCGACAGGAGACATCGACATGCGTAAGGCTCTCTCCGTTCTCGCGGCTCTCGCTTTCACGCTTTCGACGGGCGTGGCCTCCGCCCACGACGGGCACGCCCATGGGAAGGAAGCGATCCTCGGTACTGTCGCGCAGGTCCACGGTGACCACCTCGAGGTGGCGGACCCCGACGGCAAGACGGTCTCCGTCACGCTCACGAGCGCGACGTCGTACCGCAGAGGAGACTCGGAGGCGAAGAAGACCGACCTGAAGCCCGGTGTGCGCGTCGCCGTGGAGACGGCCGAGGGCAAGTCGGGGCTCGAGGCCAGGGTCGTCCGGATCGGCGCCGAGGAGAATGCTGTCTGGACCTGCCCGATGCATCCCGAGGTGAAGAACGCCGGCCCCGGGAAGTGCCCGAAGTGCGGCATGTTCCTGGAGAAGAAGAAGGCCTGAGGGCCAGTCGGGCCGAAGGGGATTCGACGTGACGCGCACAGGCAAAGTGCTATTGGTAGCGGGAGCCGTCGTCGCCGTCGGCTGCGGTGTCGCCCTCGCAGCCGCCGTCCGCCGGGGTTTCAGCGCTCGCGAGGAGCCGACGAAGGCCGAGGAGCTCGTGGCACGGACCTTCCGGGGGTGGGCGACACCGGAGGCGGCGCGCCGTGTGCCGAACCCCGTCCCCATAGGCCCCGAGGTCCTCGCCCGGGCGCGGGCACACTTCGCCGACCATTGTGCGAGCTGCCACGGAAACGACGGGAGTGGGCAGACGCCAGTCGGCCGCCGCCTGTATCCGCGGGCTCCCGACATGCGTTCCGGCGAGACCCAACGGCTCACCGACGGCGAGCTCTTCTCCATCATCAGGAATGGAATCCGCCTTACCGGCATGCCCGCGTGGGGCAATGGCACGCCGCCGGAAGATGTAGGCACGTGGGAGCTCGTCCACTTCATCCGCCACCTTCCGAAGCTCACGCCGGCCGAGATCCGGGAGATGGAGTCCCTCAACCCGAAGAGCCCGGCCGAGTACGAGAAGGCAAGGCAGATCGAGGCGTTTCTTTCCGGCTCCGGTTCGTCCGACGCGTCCCCGCAAAAACGGAGCGCGCATTGAAACGCGAAGTGCAGCCTCGTGATGTCGTCCGGCTCGGGCAAGGGATGTAGGGCCGATGCCCATCGTCGAGCTCGTCGCCTTCGACGACTGCCCGAACCGCGACAGGGCTCGCACGAACCTCCGGGCGGCCCTTGCGGAAGCCGGCCACCCTTCCGTCTGGCACGAGCTCGACGCTAGCGGACCGAACGTTCACGGCCGCGCCCGGGTCTGGGGGTCTCCTACGATTCTGGTGAACGGCGTCGACGTCTCCGGGGCATCCGCGTCACCAGGCGGGAGCGCGTCCTGTCGCCTTTACGGTTCCGCGGGTGACCACGGAGCGCCTTCCGTAGCCGTGATCGTCGCAGCGCTTCGGTCCGGATCGGCTCGTCCGGGTGATAGCGGAACGTCATCGTGACCCCTCCAGCGGCCCGTGCTCTGAGCAGAATGAGCCTCGTCGCGGCGCTCGTCTCGGCAATCGGCGCCTCGCTCTGCTGTATCGGTCCGCCCGCTGCAGGCATGCTCGGCCTCGCCGGGGCCGGCTCCTTCGCCCTCTTCCACGAGTACCGGCCGTACCTCGCCATCGGCACGATCGTCCTGCTCTGGGCGTCAGTCGGGCTTACCTACAGGACGAGTTCCGCGGCTTGCTGCGCGACCGGGACCGATTCGAGGCCATGGAATCCAGACCCGCGCGACCGGCGATGGCGACGTCTGCTCTGGATCGTCGTCGCCCTCACGCTTGCCTTCCTGACGATCCCCTGGTGGTTCAGCCCCTAGCGTTTCAGCTGGCGCGACGCCAGGGCGAAACACGATATGACCATATAGTGATAGAACGACCCGTGACGAGCCAATGCCGTCAACGGTCCGAAACAAGGAGGTTTCTATGCGGTGTCTCAAGTCCTATCTCGGTGTAGCGGCTCTCGTCAGTGCCCTCGTCACGTTTCCCGCCACGGCCCAGATGGGCGGCGGCGGGCAGGGTGGCCCGATCGACGGCATGACGAACGGGTCAGAGGATCTGGTCATTCCTGCGGGTGTTCGTGGAGAGGGCCGGTTCAGCTCCTTCTTCGTCACGGATCTCTGGATTAAGGCGACCGGGACCGGAACGGCAACGCTCTACTTCCACGCGGCGGACTCGACGTCGACCGCCCCAGCCGCCACGGCGACGGTGAACCTCACCCAGCCGATTACGTACCTGCCCGACGTCCTTCAGGCCAACTTCGGTCTTGCTGCGGGCTTCGGGGCGATCCGCGTAGCGGCGAGCATCCCGATCTCGGCGACCGTGCGCGTCTACAACCAGACCGGGGCGGGTGCCTATGGCCTGGCGTTCATGGGAATGCCGAGCCGGATGGGAATGACCTCAATGCCCATGGGCGGCTCTTACGGCATGGACGAATACGCGATGTACATGCTCGGGCTCCTTCCGCAGCCCGGGAACCGCGTGAACGTCAATGTCGTAAGCACGACCTCGACGGGCGCAACCGGCGTCGTCGAGATCGTCGACGCCGACGGGTCGACGCCGACGGGCACGGGCGCCAAGAGCCTTCCATTCACCCTCGCGGGGTACTCCTCGCACCAGTTCAACGACGTCCTTCTGAACGTCCATTCGAAGTTCCCGACCGGTGACGCCGGCCTCCAGGTCCGCGTGCGGATGAACCAGGGCGGGCCGGGGATGGTCATGGCCTACGCCGTCGTGAACGACAACACGACGAATGACGGCTATGTCGTCATGGGCAGCATGATGAACGGCGGCCGCGGCATGGGCGGCGGGATGATGGGCGGGCAGTAGCCCGGCGATCGGGCGTCCGAAGCCCCTGCCGTTTCGACGAGACATAGGCAGCGATGAGGGCCTCCCTTCAAGGGAGGCCTTTCTCGATCTCGTTCGTTACTGCGGCTCCGCAACGCACCGCGGCGATAGCAGGCCTGCATCGAGGCTGAGGTCCGGCAGAGCGACTCCTCCCGCTCACGGCTCGACGATCACCATCATCGAGAGCCCGGTCGCACCCGCGGGCCCGTCTCCGACGTGCTGGAGGTTGTGGCAGTGGAGCATCCACGTTCCTGGGTTGTCCGCTTCGAGGAGGCCGTCGTAGCGCTCTCCGGCGTTGAGCGGCAACGTGTCCTTCCGGTAGGGCGACGGCAACGGGAAGCCGTCCGTCGCAGTGACCGTCCAGCTCATCCCGTGCAGGTGCATCGGGTGGACCATGTTCCCGGTGTTCACCATGCGGAAGAGGACCCTCTCGCCCTTGCGCACGCGGATGTCGGGGACGTTCGGGCCCGTCTTTCCATTGATGAGGAGCGTCCCCGTCATCATGCCCGACGAGGACATCCCGCCCCCCATTCCCATTCCTCCGCCCATCCCCATGCCGCCGCCCATCGCGCCGGGCATGGAGCCGAGCTCACCGACGACGAGGGAGACCTCGCGGTCCCATTCCTTAGGCGCGGAAGCCGGCGGCTCGACGACGAGAAGGCCGTAGAGGCCGCGGCCGATCTGAGCGGCGGAGCTGAAGTGAGGGTGGTACCAGTACGTCCCGGGCGCCGGGGCCGGGAACTCGTACGTGAAGCGCGCACCGCGCTCCACGGCCGGAGCGGTGACTCCCGGGACACCGTCCATTCCGTGGGGAACGGGGACCCCGTGCCAGTGGATCGTCGTCGCCTCGGGGAGCTGGTTCACAAGCGTGACTCTGACGACGTCTCCGGCGGAGACGCGCAGCTCGGGGCCGGGGAGCGTCTGGTTGTACGTCCAGGTAGTGACCTTCCGCCCGGGCGAGACCTCCCAGGTCGAAGGGGCGGCGGTGAGGGTGAACTCGCGCACGGCGCCGAGGGCAGGGAAGGCGGCGGTCGCGGCGAGAGCCCCGAGCAGGGGGAGCGCTGCGGTCAGGCGTATGCGGTCGGTCGTCATCGGGAGCTCCTTCTTGAGAAGAAGGGCGGCGCGACCTCGGGGTCGCGCCGCCCGGTGATCGTGGGCAGGGGCGGCTTCGCTGCGGGCTACTGATCGAGGGCGACCGTCCAGAGGAGGCGGCCGGTGAGGTCGACGGCGACGAGGCTCCGCCGCATTCCCTGGAAGCCGGCTTCGCCCGGGCCCATGTGCCCGGTCGTCGTGCCGCCGGTCGTCGTCGACGTCGGCGTCCCGACGAGGATGACGAGCCGGTCCGAAGCAGCCTCGACGCGCATCGCGACGCCGTCGATGGCGAGCCGCCACGCCTCGGCGCCGGTCGTGGAGCGAAGCGCGACGAGCGCGCCCGTTCGGGGTGCAGTCCCGGTCGTGCCGTACCCGTGTGGTTCACCGGTGGAGACGACGAGGAGATCGGTGGCGAGCGTCAGGTCGCGGATGGCGTCCGTGGATCGCCAGGACCACGCGTTGGTGCCGTTCGGGCTGATGGCGAGGAGCTCGTCGGCGACCGCGGACGTGCCCGTGCCCGCCAGCTCCCGGGAGACGACGAACGTCGACCCCGCAGGAGAGACGAGGACACGGCCCATGCCTCCCATGTTGTCGCCCATGCCCCAGCCCATGCCCGAGCCGGAGCCCATCCCGCCGGTCCCTCGGGGACCCGTCGTCGACCCGCCGTGCCCGCTGCCGCACATCGAGCTGCGCCGTGGCGCCGGCGCCTA
>CAZWRQ010000020.1:0-29298 GCA_964636395.1 uncultured Holophagales bacterium | reverse complement strand
ATTCTAGGGGACGGGCGGGGAGGGGTTCGAACGGGTCCCGAACCGGCCGAGGGCGCCCTCCACGGACTCACGGACGGTTCGAGACGAGGAGGAACTTCCTGTTCGGGCTCCTCGCCAGGACGTGCGGGATCGAGAGACCTGCCGCCGGGTCCGCGAAGTCGCGCAGATGGCCGAAATGGACGACGCACAGGACCCGCGCCGGGCCTTGCCACTTCTTCGCGAACTCCTCGTCCGAGAGGTAGAGGCCGCGCCGCCGCGCCTCCTCCTTCCCGAAATCGAGCTCGCTCCAGGGGAGGTCCGCGACCGGCGTGAGCCGTTTCGTGTAGAAGGCCGGCCCCTGGAGGTAGTGCCCTCGCTGGAGCAGGAGGTCGTCGGGCCGGAGCTCCCTCTGGAGCTTCGCCACGAGGGGCCAGGGCGTGATCGAGCGGGCGACCGAGGGGAGCGCCAGGACGAGCGCGCCGGTGAAGCCGAGCCACGGCACGACCATCGCGAGGACGAACCGCTCCGTCGAGAACGCGCGGCGGGGCGCGCGGGCGACGGTCCGGCCCGCGAGGAGATTCAGGAGCGCGCCGAGTGCCAGCGAACCGACCGCGACGCCGGCCTGGACCTCCACGCCGTACCGGGCCGCGAGACCGGCCCCGAACGCGTATGCGGCCGCGGCTCCCGCCAGCAGGCCGAGGAGGAGCCCCGCGGCCCGGCGCTCGGCGCGGAGCGTCGCCCCGCGCTGCCGCGCCCGTTCGAGGCCGAGGGCGAGGAGGACCGCGACGGCGGGCCAGATCGGGAGGAGATACGGCACGAGCTTGGAGCGCGAGACCGAGAAAAAGACGAGGACGAGGACCCAGAAGACCTGCAGGTATGCCTCGGCGCCCCGCTCCCGCCACTCGCCGCGGCGAAGCGAAGGGAGCGCCCCCGCGAGGCGTCCCAGGAAGGGCGTCCACGGAACGAGCCCTCCCAGCAGGACGTAGACGAAGAAGAGCGGCTTCGCGGTCCTCCGGTGCCCCGTCTCGAAGTACCTCCGGAAGTGCTCTCCCACGACGTAGAAGTCGAACCACTCGCCGTCCCTCCGGGCCATCGCCACGTGCCACGGGACGACGAGGACCAGGAACAGGAGCAGCGGCCCCGGGGAGAAGAGCTTCGGGACGATCCCGAGGCGTCTCGAGAGGAGGGCCCAGACGAGGATCGCGCCGCCCGGGAGGACGAGCCCGACGAAGCCCTTGAGCATGACGGCCGCCGCGCAGGAGAAGTGAAGGAGGTAGAGCGCGACGCGCGCGCGCGCCCGGTCCCCGGACTGCTCGTGCTCCTGGAACGCGGCGAAGGCGAACGCCGCCGAGGAGAGGGCGAGCGAGAGCGGGCCGTCGATGATGTTCACGCGCCCGAGCGCCACGACGAGGATGGAGGTCGCCACGACGAGCCCCGCGACGAGGGCCACGCGCTCGCCGTACCGGCGCCTCGCGAAGAGGACCGTCACGAGGACCATCCCGGCGGCCGAGAGCTTCACCGGCAGGCGGGCGGACGCCTCCGACTCTCCGAAGAGAGACATCGAGGCCGCGACGGCCCAGTAGTGTAGGGGCGGCTTCTCGTAATAGCGGAATCCGTTCAGGCGGGGCGCGACGAGGTCGCCCGTTGCGAGCATCTCGCGCGGGATCTCCGCGTAGCGCGCCTCGTCCGGCTCGAAGAAGGGGGTGTGCCCCGTCTCGGCGACGAGGACCGCGACGGCGAGGAGGAGGAGGGTCCAGAGCAGGACCCTCGCCGTCGGCGCGAGCGGCTCGGATCGGAAGCGGCTCCCGCTGGTCAGGTACGCACCCACGTCGCCCCTCCTTCGACGGTCCAGCTCCGCTCCGGGGCCCAGACACCCGCCTCGGTCCGCGGCGAATCGACCCGGAAGCGGCAGGCCCCGCGCCAGTAGTCGTAGGGAGTCCCGTTCCGCGCGTGGATCGCGACGTCGACGAGGTAGGTCCCCGGAGCGAGGTCGCAGCGCGGGATCGTGACCCTCACCCGCGCGGCGTCGTCGAACCGGCCGGCCGCGAGGCCGTCGATCTCCGTGTTCGAGCCGTGGACGCAGACGTCCTCCGGGGTGAAGAGCCCTATGCCGAAGACGAAGTCGTCGAGCGGGCGGGCGGGTGTCGCCTCGATCTCGATCGTGACCGGCTCGCCGCTCCGGAAGGCGTAGCGCTCGAGGCCGTCACGGTCGAGGAGCCGGACGCCCTGGATCGTCGCGGAGCGATCGCCCCAGCGCCGCGCCCTCTCGGCGGGGGCCGGCTCAGCCTCTCCTCCGGCCGTTCCCTCCGCTCCGGCCGGTGCGGGGACGGGAGCCGCGGCCTCGGCGCGGAGCTCCTCCTGCCCCACGGCGTGCTCGGCGAGAAGGCGTGTCCCTTCGCCGGCCGCGACGTCGAGCCGGTAGGCCGCGAGCATCTCCCGGGGCTCACCGAGGCCGGCGACCCGGCCTCCCGACAGGTAGAGGACGCGGTCGCACAGATCCTCGACGAGGGCGAGAGAGTGCGAGACGAAGAAGATCGTCTTTCCGCGCGTCGAGAACTCTTTGATCGTGTCGAGGCAGCGCCGCGAGAACGCCTCGTCGCCGACCGCCAGGACCTCGTCGACGACGAGGACCTCCGGGTCGACGTGGACGGCGACCGCGAAGCCGAGCCTCACGTACATCCCCGACGAGTAGGTCTTGACCGGCTCGTCGATGAACTCCGAGAGGCCCGAGAACTCGACGATCGCGGGGAGCTTCCTCTCGATCTCCTTCCGCGTCAGCCCGAGCATGACCCCGTTGATGACGACGTTCTCGCGCCCCGAGATCTCGGGGTGGAAGCCGGCGCCGAGCTCGATGAGGGCCGAGACCTTGCCGTCGACGCGGAGCGTCCCTGCGGTCGGCTTGAAGAGCCCGGCGACGAGCTTCAGCAGCGTCGACTTCCCCGAGCCGTTCGCCCCGATGACGCCGAAGGTCTCGCCGCGCCGCACGTCGAAGGAGACGCCGGAGAGCGCCGAGACCGTCTCCGAGGGCTCCAGCGCCCGGCCGATCCCGCGGCCGAGGAGCGCCGACTTCAGCGTTCCGAAGGCGCGCGTGCGGCCCCAGCGGCGGTAGACCTTCGAGAGGTCGCGCGCCTCGACCGCGGAGCGGGCGCGCGCGCTCAGACCGCCTCCGGGAACGAGTCGCGCAGCCGGTCGAAGAATACGAAGCCGACGGCGAACGCCGCGACGGAGATCGCCGCCGCCGCGGCCCACGTCTGCGGAGAGCTGACCCGCCCGTAGAAGAGGGCGTCGTGCCAGCCGGCGAAGAGCGGCGCGAACGGGTTCAGCGCGAGGACGCGGGTCAGCTTCGTCTTCGGGAGGTCGTTCAGGGTGTAGAGGATCGGTGTCGCGAAGAAGAGAACCGAGAGCACCGTCTGGAGGAGGTCCCGCACGTCCCGGAAGTGGACCGTGAGCGCGGCGAGGAAGAGCCCGATCCCGAGCAGGAGGAGCGCCTGAAGGACGAGGAGAGGGACCACCTGGAGAAGCGGCCAGCCGACAGGGACCTTCGCGCCGAACGCTCCCAGCGCGCCGGCGACGAGGGCCGCCAGCAGGACGGGAAGCGCGAGGAGGAAGTGGACGCCCTGCGCGAGGACCGCCACCGCCGGAAGGACTTCGGCCGGGAAGAGGATCTTGCGCAGGAGCGCGCCGTGCGTCAGGAGCGAGGAGGCCGCGTCGGTGATGGCCGAGGAGAGCCAGTTCCACGGCAGCAGGCCGCAGAAGAGGAAGAGGGCGTAGGGGGAGGTCGAGGGGCTGCGGTTCGGAAGGAGGAGCTGGAAGACGAGGGTGTAGACCGCCAGCATCAGGAGCGGGTTCAGGAGGGACCAGAAGAAGCCGAGGACGCTCCCGCGATAGCGAGCCTTGACCTCGCGCGTCACGAGGACGCCCACGAGCGCCCGATGGCGCCAGAGGTCTCGGAGCCGCTCCATTCCGACCGCCGATGATACGCGGCGCCGCGCGGGCCTCCCCATCTCCGCGCACCGGATCGCCGTAGAGTCGGCGCATGGGCGCGCGCGTCGAGGTCGTCGAGGTCCGGAAGTCGTGGGGAGCCGGAGGGAGCGGAAGAGACGGCGGCGTCGCCGAGGCGCTCGCCGGGGTCTCCTTCGTCCTCGAGCCCGGGGAGTTCGCCGCCCTCCTCGGACCGTCGGGGTGCGGCAAGTCGACGCTCCTCAACCTCCTCGGTGGTCTCGACCGCCCGAGCTCGGGGCAGGTGACGGTGAACGGCCACGACCTCGCGCGCCTTTCCGAGCCGGACCGCGACCTCTACCGCCGCCGGACCGCTGCGACCGTCTTCCAGCTCTTCAACCTCCTGCCGACGATGACGGCTCTCGAGAACGTCGCCCTGCCGCTGCTCCTCGACGGGGTCCCGGCCTCCGAAGCCGACGGACGCGCCGAGAAGCTCCTCGGAGAGGTCGGGCTCGCGGCCAGGTCGGGCTCCTTTCCGTGGCAGCTCTCGGGCGGCCAGATGCAGCGCGTCGCCGTCGCGCGCGCCCTCGTCGCCTCGCCGGCGCTCCTCCTCGCGGACGAGCCGACGGGGAGCCTCGACTCCCGAAGCGGCGCGCAGGTCCTCGACCTGATCGCGGAGCTCGCGTCGGCCCGGGGGGTGACGGTCCTCCTCGCCACGCACTCGGACGAGGCCGCGCGGCGGGCGCGCCGGGCCCTTCGCCTCCGCGACGGCCGGCTCGAGCGGTGAGTCGGACCCGGCCGCTCCTCGCCCCGCTCCTCGTCCGGCCGCTCCGGGGGGACCGCGGGCGCTTCGTGCTCACCGTCGCCGGGATCGCCGTCGGCGTCGCGACGATCGCCGCGATCCTCCTCGCGAACGCTTCGGTCCTCTCGTCCTTCACGGCGACGGTGGACGTCGTGGCCGGAAAGGCCGGGCTCACGGTCCTCGCCGACGGGCCGGGGATTCCGGAGGAGACGCTCGCGCGGCTCGCGTGGCTCCGGACGAAGGGGGTCGCGATCGTCCCCGCGGTCTCGGCGACGGTCGCCCTCGCCGGGGGCGAGTGTGACGTCCTCGAGCTCCTCGGGATCGACCCGGTCACCGACCCTACCGTCCGGGACTATCGCTTCGTCGCCCGGACGGCGGACGAGACGTCGCTCGAGGACCTGTTCGGGATCTTCAGGGCCGGAGCGGTCCTCGTCCCCGCGCCGCTCGCCGAGCGCCTCGGCCTCGCACCGGGTGCGGAGCTCGACGTCCTCTCAGGGGGCGTCGCGCACCGGCTACGCGTCGCCGGCGTTCTGCGGATGGAAGGGGCGGCGCGTGCGGCCGCCGGCTCCGTCCTCTTCGCCGACCTCGCCACGGCGCAGGAGGTGCTCGGGCGCGAGGGCGCCCTCGACCGGATCGACCTCGTTCTTCCCGCCGGCCTGGCCGACGCCGAACGGACGGCCCTCGAGGCCTCCGTCCGCGATTCGCTCCCGCCCGGGGTCACCGTCGGGCGCCCCGAGCGGCGGACGGAGACGGTCGACCGGATGGTCCGCTCCTTCCGGGTGAACCTGACGGCCCTCGGCCTCGTCGCTCTCCTCGTCGGCACCTACTTCGTCTACAACACGCTCTCGATCTCGGTCCTGCGCCGGCGGAGCGACATCGGCACCGTCCGCGCGCTCGGTGCCTCGGCCCGATCGGTCTTCCTGGTCTTTCTCGCGGAAGGGGCCGCGCTCGGCGCCCTCGGAGGGGCGCTCGGCGTCGCGCTCGGAGCGCTCCTGGCCCGGATCGCGCTCGCAGCCGTCGGCGGCACCGCGACCGACTTCTACCTCCCGCAGGCGGCGCCGGTCTTCACGCTCGCCCCGTCCGCGCTCGCGACCTCGTTCCTCGTCGGCCTCGGCGCGTCGATCCTCTCTGCCCTCGCTCCGGCCGTCGAGGCCGCACGGGTGGAGCCCGCGGCGACGATCCGGCACGGCTCCGTCGAGGCCTCCCGTCGACGTGCCGTGGGGCCGCTCGCCCTCGGGGGCGTCGCCGCCCTGGCGCTCGCCGCGCTCGCGACCCGTCCCGGACCGGTGAACGGCCTCCCCCTCTTCGGGTTCGCGTCGGTCTTCCTCGTCATCGCCGGCGTCTCCCTCCTCGCGCCGCTCGCCGTCGTGACCGTGGCGCGCCTGGCAGACGGCCCGGCCGTCCGGCTCCTGGGCGTCGAGGCCCGGATCGCCCGCGCGAACCTGACCGGGAGCTTGTCGCGGACGGCCGTCGCCGTCGCGGCCCTCTCGATGGGGATCTCGATGATGGTCGCCGTGGCGTTCATGGTCGGTTCGTTCCGCACGACCGTCGTCGACTGGGTCTCGCAGACGCTGAAGGCCGACCTCTTCGTCGCCCCCGAGAGCGGCCGTTCGCACCGCGCGCTCGGACGCCTCCCCGAGGAAGCGATCCGCTTCGTCGAGTCGCTGCCCGGCGTCGCCTCCGTCGACCCGTTCCTCTCGTTCGAGGCGACCCGAAACGGAGCTCCCTACACGATCGGCTCGGGCCGCTTCGACCTCGTCGCCGCCCACGGCGACCTGCCGATGGCCGACGGGAGCGACACGCGCGAGGTCCTCGCACGCGCCCTCGCGCGGGGCGAGGCCGTGGTCTCGGAGCCCTACTCGGTCAAGTTCGGCGTGAACGCCGGAGACACGGTCACCCTCCCCGCGCTCGACGGCCCGGTGATTCTTCGCGTGGCGGGCATCTACCGTGACTACTCGAACGACCGCGGCACCGTGACGATCGACCGCGCGCTCTTCCGGAGGCTCTTCGGGATGGAGGGAGCCGTGAGCCTCGCCGTCCGCCTCGATCCCGGCGTCGCGCCGGAGGAGGCGCGGCGGAGGCTCCTCGCCGCGGTGCGCGGGAGGCAGGCGCTCCGGGTGCAGACGAACGCGGCGCTCCGCGAGGCGGCGCTCGCCCTCTTCGACCGGACGTTCGCCGTCACCTGGGCGCTCGAGACCGTGGCGATCGCCGTCGCCGTCCTCGGCGTCTTCTCGACGCTCCTCGCGCTCGTCCTCGAGAGGCGGCGGGAGATCGCGCTCCTGCGCGTCCTCGGGGCTTCGGCCGCGCGCGTCGCCCGCGCCGTTCGGCTCGAGGCGGCCGCGCTTTCCTCGCTCGGCATCCTTCTCGGGGTCGCCGCGGGCGCCACCATGGGCCTCGTCCTCGTCCACGTCGTCAACCGCCAGTCGTTCGGCTGGACGATCCGCACCGACGTGCCGTGGCTCTTCCTCTCGGGCGCGCTCGCGCTCGTCCTCCTCGCGACCCTCGCCGCCGCCGCGCGCCCCGCACGCCTCGCGGCGTCGACCGACCCCGCCGCCGTCCTCAAGGAGGAGTAGTCCGATGTCGTCTCCTCATCGCGCCCCGATCTCCGCCCGGCCCGCCCGAAGGCTCGCGGCGTCTCTTCGGCCGGCCGTCGCCCTCGTCGCGCTCTCGCTCCTCTCCTCCACCGCCCCGCTCGCCGCCGAAGGCGGCCGCTTCCGCTCGCTCGACCCGAAAGCCACGCTCGTCTTTCCGCGCGACCACGGCGCGCACGACGACGCTCGCGTCGAGTGGTGGTACGTCACCGGCCACCTCGTCGACGGCGAGGGCCGACGATCGGGCTTCCAGCTCACCTTCTTCCGGACCGGCCTCGTGGACGAGCCGAAGGGGGCTCGATCGTCGGCGTTCGCCCCGCGCGACCTCCATCTCGCCCACTTCGCGAGGACCGACGTCGACGGGAAGGCGTTCCGCTACGCCGAGCGGACCCACCGCGACGGGCCGGGAGGCGCCTCGGCCCGGACGACGCACCTCGACGTCGCGAGCGAGGACTGGAGGCTCACGGAGCTCGGCGGGAAGCTCTACCTCCGGGCGAGCGACAGGGGCGACGGCATCGAGGAGACGCTCACGCTCCTCCTTACCCCCGAGAAGCCGCCCGTCCTTCACGGCGAGAACGGCCTCTCGCGGAAGGCCCACGAAGCGGAGGCCGTCAGCCGCTACGTCAGCTTCACGCGCCTCCGCGCGGAGGGGTGGACGACGCGCGGAGGGAACGCCCGCTCCGTCACCGGGAGCGCCTGGATGGACCACGAGTGGGGCTCCGGGGCCATCGGCCGCGGGACCCGGGGCTGGGATTGGTTCTCCGTGCAGCTCGAAGACGGGCGCGACCTGATGATCTACCAGCTCCGTGGCGAGGACGGCGCGCGGACGCTCCATTCGTCGGGGACCCTCGTCGAGAGGGACGGCCGCGCGACGCCCCTCTCCCCTTCGGAGTTCTCCGTCGAGGTGACGGCGCGCTGGACGAGCCCGCGCTCGAAGGGGACCTACCCGGCGCGATGGCTCCTGCGCGTTCCGAAGGCGAGCCTGGAGCTCGAGGTCGTCCCCGTTCTCCCCGACCAGGAGCTCGTCACAGACCGCTCCACCCGCGTCACCTACTGGGAAGGGGCCTGCAACGTCCGCGCCTCCGGCTCCGGCCGCCCGCTCGGTCGCGCCTACGTGGAGCTTACCGGCTACGCCGGCAAGGGAGCCCTCGGCCTCTTCTGACGGACCTCGCCGGCGAGGCTCGGGGGCCGCAGCGCTTGGGGCCCATTCCAGCGTCCAGGGGGGCCGAGCGTCCAGGAGCGTCCAGCACGTCCGGGGGCCGTGTCTGCACTCGTGTATTGTTCTTGGAACAATACACGAGTGCAGACACGGCCCCTTTTCCTCTTCTCCTTCTTCGCCTTCTCTTTCGGCCCCCGCTCCTCTCGGGCGCCGGGGTCAGAAGCCGAGGTTCTTGGCGATGTCGAAGGCGAGGACCGAGACCATCAGGAGGACGAGGAAGACGAAGCCCACCTGGAGGAGCCGTTCCTTGAGCTTCAGCGAGAAGTCGCGGCGCGCGATTCCCTCGAGCGTCAGGACCATCAGCTGACCGCCGTCGAGGAGCGGGATCGGGAGGAGGTTCAGCAGACCGAGCTGGAGCGAGAGGAGGCCCATGAATCCGAGCAGGGTCGCCCAGCCGCTCCGGACCGCCTCGCCCGAGAACTTCGCGATGTCGACCGGGCCGGAGAGCTGGCGGATCGAGCCCGAGCCCGAGACCATCCGCTTGATCGTCTGCCCGACCGCGGACGTCTGTCTCAGGTTCTCCTTCCAGGAGGCGCCGATCGCTGCCAGGAAGGGCATCTTCCGCTCGACGAGCTCGTACTTCGGCGTGAAGCCGATCCTCCACGACCCGCCTTCGAACCTCGGCGTGACGTCCAGCGCGACGCGCGTTCCGTTTCGGTCGACCTCGAAGACGATCGGCCCGGGCTTTCCCTCCTCGAACGCCGAGGACGCCTCCCGGACGCGGCGCACGACCTCGAAGTAGCCGTCGATGGCGACGCCCCCGATCGAGACGATCCGGTCGCCGACCTGGAGCCCCGCCTTCTCCCCGGGATAGCCTTTCACGAGGTTTCCGATGATCGGCGCGAGCCACGGGTTCAGCCCCGTGTAGCCGATGTCGTACTTCGTCTGCGGCTCGGGACGGATCACGACGGAGACGGTCTCCCCGGCCCGCTCGAGGACGACGGGGATCTCGGCCCGAGGCGCCAGGCCGAGGTGCGTCTCCACCTCGCGCCAGGTCGTGACCGGCTTGCCGGAGAGCGAGACGACGACGTCGTCCACCTTCACGCCCGCCTTCTCGGCCGGGCTCCCCGCGTCGACGTGCTTCACGACCGGCCTCTCGTCAGCGTACTTCGGCACCGTCACGCCGATCGTGAACGCCCCCGCCGTCAGGAGGAGGGCGAGGACGAGGTTCACCGTGGGCCCCGCGAGGAGGACGAGGAAGCGCTGCCAGCGCGTGCCGCGGAGCCCCTGGTCCGCGCCGGCCTCCACGACGTCGCTCTCGTCGGGACCGAGGCCGATGATCTTCACGTACCCGCCGAGCGGGACGAGGGACACCCGGTAGTCCGTACCGTTTCTCTTGAAACCGAAGAGGCGCTTCCCGAAGCCGATCGAGAAGACCTCGACCGGGAACTTGAAGAGCCGCGCCACGAGGAAATGCCCGAACTCGTGGAAGAAGATGAGGAACGAGAGGACGAAGACGAAGGCGAGGATGTTCGTGGAGATCTGCATCGCACCCTTTGCTTACGCCGAAGCCGGCGCGACGGTTCTCGGAGAAGCAAGCGGCGCGCCGGAGGCCACGAGGTCGGCCGCCCGGCGCCGGGCCTCCCGGTCGGCCTCGAGGACGGCCTCGAGGGTCGACGCCGGGGAGACCGGATGGTCCGCGAGGACCCGCTCCACGACGGGAACGAGCGAGCGGTACGGGATCTTCCCCTCGAGGAACGCCGCGACGGCGACCTCGTTGGCGGCGTTCAGGACGGCGGGGGCCGTTCCGCCCGCCCGGAGCGCCGCGTAGGCGAGCGTGACGGCCGGGTAGCGCCTCTCGTCGAGCGGCTCGAGCTCGAGCTTCCCGAGGGATGCGAGGTCGAGCTTCGGCATCGGCGTCTGGACGCGCTCGGGATGGGTGAGCGCGTAGAGGATCGGGAAGCGCATGTCGTTCGGCGAGATCTGCGCGATGACCGAGCCGTCGACCCACTCGACGAAGGAGTGGACGATCGACTGCGGGTGGATGACGACTCCGATCCGCTCCGGCGTCACGTCGAAGAGCCACCGCGCCTCGATCACCTCGAGCCCCTTGTTCATCATCGTGGCCGAGTCGATCGTGATCTTCGGCCCCATCTTCCAGGTCGGGTGGGCGAGGGCGTCCTCGATCGTGATCGCGTCGAACGTCTCGAGCGGGCGCCTGCGGAACGGCCCGCCCGACGCCGTCAGGACGAGGCGGTCCACCTCCTCCGGCCGGCCGCAGCGAAGCGCCTGGTGGAGGGCACAGTGCTCCGAGTCGACCGGGAGGATCGCGGCTCCCGAGGCCGCCGCCGCCGCCATGACCGCTTCCCCGGCGACGACGAGGACCTCCTTGTTCGCCAGGGCGAGCGTCTTGCCGAGCTTCACCGCCTCCCAGGCCGGAGGGAGGCCCGCGGCGCCGACGACCGCGCCGAGGACGACCTCGGCTTCGGGGTGCGTCGCGACGTCGACGATCCCCTTCTCGCCCCAGCCGACGCGGAGCCCCGGGAACTCGCGCCGGACCCGATCGGCCGCCTCCCGCTCTTTTACGGAGACGACGGCCGGCCGGAACCGGGCGATCGCGGGGAGGAGCGCGTCGAGGTTCGAGCCGGCCGACATCGAGACGACCCGGAACCGCTCCGGCAGCGCCTCGAAGACAGAAAGCGCCGATCGGCCGATCGAGCCGGTGGCGCCGAGGAGGGCTACGCCTCGGGGAGCGTTCATCGCGGGCGCAGCTCCGGGAGGAGAGCCAGTATCCCGTAGAGGACGGGCGAGGAGTAGAGGAGGGAGTCGAGACGGTCGAGGAGACCGCCGTGTCCCGGGAGGAGGCCCCCCGAGTCCTTCACCGAGCAGCTCCGCTTGAAGGTCGACTCGACGAGGTCGCCGACGACCGCGACGACCGACAGGAAGGCTCCGAGGAGGGCTCCCGCCGCGGCGGCGACGGCCGGCGTGCCGGGAACGCGCGGCAGGAGAAGCGCGAGGGCCGCACCGAAGGCGGCCCCGGCGGCCACCTGTCCCCAGAATCCCTCCCAGCTCTTCTTCGGGCTGACGACCGGGGCGAGGCGCCGCTTCCCGAAACGGGTGCCGGCGTAGTACGCGGCGGAGTCGCCGGCCCAGACGATCCCGAGAAGGAAGACGACCGGCTCCCAGCCGATCCCGCGAAGCGCGACGATCGCGGCGGCGCCCGCTCCGACGTAGAGCGTCGCGAACGCCGTCGCCGACGATGAGGCGAGCCAGATCGGCTCGCCGGGCGCCGCGAGGAGCACGGCCGTAGGAACGGCGACGAGGACCGCTCCGGCCGCCGCGACGAGCAACGGCGCCGAGCCGAGGTACGCGGCGCCGACGATCGCGGCGAAGAGAACGAAGCTGAGCGCCCGCGGGGCGAGCCAGCCACCGCAGCGGATGAGGCCGTGGAACTCGTGGAGGGCGGCCGCGCAGGCGAGGCCGGCGAGGGCGGCCCACGCCAACAGCGGCCCCTTCACGAGGACGAAGAGGACGAGCGGGATGAGGACCACCGCCGTCAGCTCGCGGGTGCGCCTCACGCGCCGAGCGCCGCCGGCGCGGGCGGGGCGCCCGGGGCGGACGCGTCCTCCTCCGCGACGCCTCCATAGCGCCGCTCCCGTCGTTGGTAGTCGAGGAGGGCCTCGAGGAGATGCCGCCGGCGGAAGTCGGGCCAGAGGACGGGCGTCACGTGGATCTCCGCGTAGGCGATCTGCCAGAGGAGGAAGTTCGAGATCCGCAGCTCGCCGCTCGTCCGGATGAGGAGGTCGGGATCGGGGAGATCCGCCGTGTAGAGACGGCGGGCGACGGCGGCCTCGTCGATCGTCTCCGGGTCGAGGCTCCCGGCCGCGGCGTCGCGGGCGAGGGCTCGGGCCGCGTCGGCGATCTCGGCCCGGCCCGAGTAGTTCAGCGCCACGCTGAAAACCATGCCGCGACAGGAGGCCGTGGCTTCGAGCGCCGTCGAGAGGGCCGACCGGACCGAGGGGTCGAGGCCGTCCGGCCGTCCGACGACGCGGAAGCGGATGTCGTTCTCGACGAGCGACCGGAACTCCCGCCGCAGGTATTCCTTCAGGAGCGCGAAAAGGGTCGAGACCTCGGCCTTCGGGCGTTTCCAGTTCTCGGTCGAGAACGCGTAGAGCGTCAGCGCGTCGAGACGCAACCGCGCGGCCGTCTCGACCGTCTCCCGAACCGCGGACGCGCCCGCCCGATGCCCTTCGACACGGGGCAGGTGCCGCTGCTTCGCCCACCTCCCGTTGCCGTCCATGATGACGGCGACGTGCCGCGGGAGGCGTCCGAGGTCCAGCGTTTCCAGCAGGTCGCGCTCGGGGGTGCCCGGCGCGGCGACGAGGTCCTTCTCGATCATCTGTCCGACAGCCGGACCGGAACCGCCCGGGACCGGCTGAAATTCCGATCTTACCCTGCCCGGTAGAAGACCTTCTCGAGCGTCAAACCGCGGGCCGGAGCCGTCGGGCCGGGACGCCGGTACGCCTCCCCCGCGTCGGTCCGTCCCAGTCCGACCTCCACGAGCGTCCCGACGAGGCGTCGGACCATCCCGCGAAGGAAGCCGTCGCCGACGGCGGTGACGACGACGAGCGGGCCGCGCTCGACGACGTCGAGCCGGGCGAGCGTCCGGACCGTCGTCCGGCGAGGCGCGCCGGCGAGGCCGAACGGCGCGAAGTCGTTCCGCCCGACGAGCCGGGCGGCGGCATTCCGCATGGCGTGCATGTCGAGACGCGGCGAGGCGAGCGCTTCGCGCAGTCCCTCGAACGGCGGAAGGTGGTCCCCCCGGCGGAGCCGGTAGACGTAGCGCTTGCCGAGGGCGTCGAAGCGAGCATGCCACCCGAACGGGACCTCGGCCGCGTCTTCGACCCTGACGTCCCACGGGAGGAGGGCGTTCAGCCCGCGGCGCAGGCCTTCGCTCGGGACGACAGGGCCGCCGGGAGGGACGTCGAAGTGGGCGACCTGTCCCTCCGCGTGGACGCCCGCGTCCGTGCGGCTCGCGGCGTGTACCTTCACCGGCGCGCGATGCATCGCCGAAAGCGCCTCCTCGACGACGAGCTGGACCGTCCGGGGAGGCCCCGTCCCCGTCCGAACGACGTCCTGGGCCTGCCACCCCTCGAAATGGGTGCCGAGATAGGAGAGCTCGAGGCGGCGCCTCGCTCCCTCGGCGCCGGCCTTGTGGCCGACCTCGTCCCGAACGCTCACGACCCGATGATAGGGTCCTCCGGCCCGTTCGCCGGTCTGGCCCCGGGCCCCTCGGAGCTTGCCGGCGCCCGAGGATGGCCGGGCGCCGGCGCCGGTGTGTCCGCTCGGGCGGAGACGGACCGGTCAGGCTCGAAAAGAGAAGGCTTCTGGGGCGGGGGGAAGGACGACGTTCACGATCTCGAGGCGCTCTCCCGTCCCGCCCTCGCCGGTCGGAAGGGGATCCCCGACGCGCACGATCGCGAGCCCCTCCCCCTTCGTCAGGATCGCGAGAGGGCGCCCCGGGTAGGAGCGCCGCAGGGAGACGAGGGCGTCGTCTCCGTCTCGAGCGAGGAAGTAAAGCGTGCCGTTCCGGTTTCGGACCAGGATCATGCGACTGGGAAGGTAGCTCGCGCACCTGCCGCGCCGCATCACCCGAACGGGTGAATCAGTCACGGACCACAGAAATCTCCAGCATCGCTGTAGATAAAAGCTTGACAACATGACACGCAGATACTAGATTCTCGCATCGGAGGACGTTCCGATGAACCCCGACCGACTCACACTGAAGGTCCAGGAGCTGCTCCAGGGGATCGCCCGGGACGCCCGCACCGCCGGGCATCCTGAAGTCACGCCGGAGCACCTGGCCGCGGCGCTCGCCGCCGAGCCGTCGGTCGGGATCCCTCTCCTCACTCGGATCGGGGCCCCGCCGGCGCTCCTCCACGGCGAGGTCACGGCTCTCCTCGCTCGGCTCCCGAAGGTCCAGGGGGCCGGGGCCGAGACGCGCTTCTCCCCATCCCTCGTCCGGGTCCTCGATCGCGCCGAGGAGGTCGCCCGCGAGTTCAAGGACGACTACGTCGCCCTCGAGCACCTCCTCCTCGGCCTCCTGCGAGACGGGACGTCGAGGGCGGCCGAGATCCTGAAGAGGCACGGCGTCACCGAAGCCGCCGTTCTGTCCGCCCTCAAGGAGGTCCGCGGGAGCGCGCGGGTCGAAGACCCGAACGCCGAGGAGAAGTACCAGGCCCTGAAGCGCTACGCGCGCGACCTGACCGAGCTCGCCCGGCGCGGGAAGCTCGACCCGGTCATCGGCCGCGACGACGAGATCCGCCGCGTGATGCAGGTCCTGACGCGCCGGACGAAGAACAACCCTGTCCTCATCGGCGACCCGGGCGTCGGCAAGACCGCCGTCGTTGAGGGGCTCGCCCGGCGCGTCGCCTCGGGCGACGTGCCGGAGAGCCTTAAGGACAAGCAGGTCGTCGCGCTCGACCTCGGGGCGATGGTCGCCGGCGCGAAGTTCCGCGGCGAGTTCGAGGAGCGGCTGAAGGCCGTCATCAAGGAGGTGGAGGAGTCGGATGGGAAGGTCATCCTCTTCATCGACGAGCTCCACACGCTCGTCGGCGCCGGCGCCGCCGAGGGGGCGATGGACGCCGGGAACATGCTCAAGCCGGCGCTCGCTCGCGGCGAGCTCAGGGCCATCGGCGCCACGACGCTCGGCGAATACCGCAAGCACGTGGAGAAGGACCCCGCGCTCGAGCGGCGCTTCCAGCCCGTCGTCGTCGGCGAGCCCACGGTCGAGGACACGATCTCGATCCTCCGCGGGCTGCAGGAGCGCTACGAGGTCCACCACGGCGTGAAGATCACCGACGCCGCGATCGTCGCGGCGGCCGTCCTCTCGAACCGCTACATCGCCGACCGCTTCCTTCCCGACAAGGCAATCGACCTGATCGACGAGGCGGCCTCGCGGCTGAAGATGGAGATCGACTCGCTCCCGACCGGAATCGACGAGGTGGAGCGGAGGATCCTCCAGGCCGAGATCGAGAAGAAGGCGCTCGAGAAGGACGACTCGAGGAGCGCCCGCGAGCGGCTCGAGACGCTCGAGAAGGCGCTCGCCGAGCTGCGCGAGAGGTCGCTCTCGATGAAGGCGGTCTGGAAGAACGAGAAGGACGCGATCGGCGCGATCCGCGACCTGAAGAAGAAGATCGAGGACGCGAAGGCCGACGCCGAGAGGGCCGAGCGCCAGGGGGACCTGAGCCGCGCGGCGGAGCTGCGCTACGGGGTGCTGAACCAGCTCGACCGCGACCTCGCCGCCGCGACCGAGAAGCTCGATGATCTCCAGAAGGACGGCGGCTTCCTGCGCGAGAAGGTCGAGGAGGAGGACGTCGCCGCCGTCGTCTCGCGCTGGACCGGGATCCCGGTCTCGAAGATGGTCGAGGGGGAAACGCAGAAGCTCCTCGCGATGGAGGAGCGGCTGCGACTCCGCGTCGTCGGTCAGGACGAGGCCGTCACGGCGGTCTCGGCGGCCGTCCGGCGCGCCCGCGCCGGGATGAACGACCCGCGGAAGCCGATCGGCTCCTTCCTCTTCCTCGGCCCGACGGGCGTCGGGAAGACCGAGCTCGCCCGCGCCCTCGCCGAGTTCCTCTTCGACGACGAGGCCGCGATGGTCCGGCTCGACATGTCGGAGTACCAGGAGAAGCACACGGTCTCCCGGATGATCGGCGCCCCTCCCGGCTACATCGGGCACGACGAGGGGGGCCAGCTGACCGAGGCCGTGCGGCGGCGGCCGTACTCGGTCGTCCTCTTCGACGAGATCGAGAAGGCGCACCCCGACGTCTGGTCGACGCTCCTGCAGGTGCTCGACGACGGCCGCCTCACCGACGGCAAGGGGCGCGCCGTCGACTTCAGGAACGTCGTCGTGGTGATGACGTCGAACGTCGGATCCCAGCTGATCCAGGAGCTCCAAGGGGTCGACGAGGAGGAGATGAGGAAGGGCGTGGAGGCCGAGCTGAGGCACCGCTTCCGCCCCGAGTTCCTGAACCGGATCGACGACGTCATCGTCTTCCGCCGCCTCACGCTCGAGGAGATCGGGAAGATCGTCGACCTTCAGCTCGCGCGCGTCGCCGCGCTCGTCGCCCCGCGCGGCGTGAAGCTGGAGTGGACCGACGCCGCGCGACGTCTCCTCGCCGAGCGGGCCTTCGACCCGCTCTACGGCGCCCGCCCGCTGAAGCGGAACATCCAGAAGCTCGTCCAGGACCCGCTCGCGCTCCGCATCCTCGCGGGGGCGGTCCCGGCCGGCTCCACCGTGACGCTCGACGCCGGAGCCCCGGGCGAGGGCGTCGCCTTCTCCATCGGGAACCCGGCCGCGCCCGCGGCCTGACGCAGCAGAGCAGGGAGGAGACCATGGCCGCCGTTCGCCGCTACGACCCATTCCGGGAGCTCGCGACGCTCCAGGAGAGGATGAACCGGATCTTCGACGACACGTTCTCGAGCGCCTCGCACCGCGAGGACGAGGGCCTCGCCGCGACCTGGGCGCCGCCGGTGGACGTCCTCGAGAAGAGGGACCGGATCGTCCTGACCGCCGAGCTCCCCGGCTTCTCGGAGGACCAGGTCCAGCTCCGCTTCGAGGACGGGGTCCTGACGCTCGAGGGGGAGCGGCGCTTCGAGAAGGAGGTCGACGAGGCGCGCTACCACTGCGTGGAACGGAGCTACGGCCGCTTCTCGCGCTCCTTCCGGCTTCCGGCGAACGTGGACGAGGAGGCGATCACGGCGACCTTCGTGAACGGCCTTCTCGTCGTCGAGCTGCCGAAGCGGGAAGAGGCCCGGCCGAAGAGCATCAGGATCCGCGCCGGCAGCCCGCCCGCGATCGACGTGAAGTGAGCCGGGCGGCTCAGGCCGCGGGCCCCGCTTCGTCCTCCCTGAAGAGGTCCGTCGAGATATAGCGCTCGGAGGTCGACGGCACGACGAAGACGACGAGCTTCCCCGCGTTCTCCGGGCGCTTCGCGACCTGGAGCGCCGCGCAGGCGGCCGCGCCGGAGGAGATCCCGCCGAGGATCCCCTCTTCGCGCGCGAGGCACCGCGCGTGCTCGAAGGCCTGGTCGTTCGTAACGCCGACGACCTCGTCGACGAGCGACGTGTCGAGGTTGGTCGGCACGAAGCCGGCGCCGATCCCCTGGATCTTGTGCGGCCCGGGCGCGCCGCCCGAGAGGACCGGCGAGTGGACCGGCTCGACCGCGACGAGGCGGACGGACGGCTTCTTCGGCTTCCAGAACCGGCCGACCCCCGTCATCGTCCCCCCCGTGCCGACGCCCGCGACGAAGACGTCCATCGCGCCGTCCGTGTCGGTCCAGAGCTCGGCCGCGGTCGTCGCCTCGTGGATCGCGGGGTTCGCCGGGTTCTCGAACTGCTGCGGCATGACGCCGTTCTCGCCGAGCTCGGCGAGGCGTTCGTTCGCGCGGGCGATCGCCCCCTTCATCCCCTCCGAGGCCGGCGTCAGGATCAGCTCCGCGCCGAGGAGACGGAGGACCTTCCGGCGCTCGAGGGAGACCGACTCCGGCATCGCGACGACGAGCCGGTAGCCCTTCGCGGCGGCCACGAAGGCCAGCGCGATCCCCGTGTTCCCCGAGGTCGGCTCGACGAGGACGGTCCGGCCGGGGGCGATCCGCCCCTCCTTCTCCAGCGCCTCGATCATCGCGACGCCGATCCGGTCCTTCACGGAGTTGGCCGGGTTGAAGTACTCCAGCTTCGCGGCGACGACCGCGCCGGGCGCGACGTCCTTCGCCATCCGGTTCAGCCGGACGAGCGGGGTGTTGCCGATGAGCTTCGTGACGTCGGACGCGATCCGCATGGCGGCCTCCTGGACTCCGGGTTCCCCGGCGTCAAATCTCCCAGTCGATGACGTGACGATCGGCGCGGTGCCGCGTGACGAGGTCGCCGACGGTCCACCGCTCGTAGACGGCGAGGCGCGCCGCGGCGGCCTCCGACTCGACCGACTCGACGAGCCGTGAAAGCCCCATCTCCGCCGCGCGGGCGCGGCCGGACGGAGCGCCGAACACCGCGAGAACGGAAGAGAGCGGGGACTCGAGGAGCCCCGCCCCGGCCCGATACCCTCCTGTCCGCCCACGAACCGCGACGAGGAGCCCCGCGCGGACGTACGGCGCGAGGAGCTGGTGGACCGATTCTCGCGATAGGGCGAGGAGGGCTGCCATTTCGGCGGCGCTCCGGTCCCGACCCGGGTCCGAACCGATCTCGACCATTGCCTCTATCGCCTTTCTTTGCCTGAGGTTGAGAATCTTGAAATCTCCGTTCTACTTTACTAACATTAGTTTGAGGCCGAATCTCAAAATGTCAAGAAATGTTCTCGCTTTCGCCGCCGCCACACTTCTCCTCGCAACCCCGGCCCCGGCCCAGGTCGACGCCGAGAGTCGACGGAACGAGGCGGACCCGCGCCGGAGCCCGATCGTTCGCGCCGTCGAGCAGATCGGCCCGTCGGTCGTGAACATCTCGGCCGAAAGGCTCGTCCGCAGCCGTCCCAGCCTGTGGGACGGCTTCTTCGGCGGTCCCCGCGAGAGCGGGCGTCGCTCCGAGTCGCTCGGGTCGGGAGTCGTCCTGGACGCGTCGGGCATCGTCGTCACGAACGACCACGTCGTCTCCGGCGCCTCGAAGATCTACGTCACGACCTCGGACGGTCGCGAGCTCGAGGCGGAGCTCCTCGGCGCCGACGCCGACAACGACCTCGCCGTCCTGAAGGTCGAGGGGAAGGGGCTGAGGCCGGTCCGGCTCGGGAGGACCTCGGACCTCATGATCGGCGAGACGGCGATCGCGGTCGGGAACCCGTTCGGCCTCTCGAACACGGTCACGACCGGCATCGTCTCGGCTCTCCAGCGAACCGTGCAGGGCGAGACGCGCACTTACACCGACTTCATACAGACCGACGCCGCGATCAACCCGGGGAACTCGGGTGGCGCGCTCTGCAACGTCCTGGGAGAGCTGATCGGGATCAACACGGCGATCGTCGGCGGCGCGAATACGATCGGCTTCGCGATCCCGGTGGAGCGGGTCCGCCGTATCGTCGACGACCTTCTCCGCTTCGGCGAGGTCAAGCCGGTCTGGATCGGCGTCCGGGGCACGACCGTGACCGCCGACCGCGCCCGGCCGAGCGCCCGGGGGCTCGGCATGCGGGTCCGCTCCGTCTACCCCTCCTCACCCGCCGAGGGGGCCGGCCTCGAGCCCGGGGACGTCGTCGTCTCTGTCAACGGCCGCCCCGTCGAGTCGCGCGAGGACTTCGACACGCTCCTCTCCTCCGTGGCCCCGGGAGGGACCGCGACGATCGAGGTCCGCCGGGAGAACCGGACGCGGAAGGTGACCCTGAGGGCCGCGGGCGTCCCGAAGGACCTCGGCCTCGAGGTGCTGCGGCGCGAGATCGGGATCTCGGTCGCCCAGGTGCGGGGCGGCCTCTTCGTCACTTCGGTCGCTCGCGAGTCGCCCGCCGACCGCAAGGGGCTCGAGCGGGGAGACGCCCTCCTCGCAGTCAACGGCTCGCGCGTCGGGTCCCTGGACGAGGTCGCGCGGGCGATCGAGAGGGGCTACGGGCGCTCAGGCATCGTCCTCTCGGTCGGGCGCGGAGGCTACGCCTACCAGCTGACGTTCGCCCTCGAATGAGGCCGGATCGGCGCGGGCCGCCCCACGGCGGCCCGCGCCGGCCCGCACGTCACTTCCCCTTCCTGACCACCCCGAGCTCGGCGAGGCGCTTCGCCATGTCGGATCCCGCCGTCCCAGCCTTCACGTCGCGGTCCACGTGGAGCAGCTTCCCGTCCTTGCCGATGTAGAACGTCCACCGGCGCGGGAACCCCATCACCGGATGACGGACGCCGTAGGCCTTCGCGACGGAGCCGTCGGCGTCGGCGAGCATCGGGTAGTCGGCGTCCAGGGACTTCGCGAACTTCGTGATCTGCTCCAGCGGGTCGACGCTCGCCGCGAAGTAGGCGACGTCGAACGCCCGAAGCTCCTCGCCGCTCTCACGGAGCGACTTGCACTCCAGCGTTCACCCTCCGGTGAAGACCTTCGGGAACCAGGCGAGGACGACGGCCTTCTTCCCGACGTAGTCGGCGAGGGCGTGCGTCTTCCCGTCCGACCCCGGGAGCGAAAAGGCCGGGGCGGCGTCCCCGGGCGCGAGCGCTTTCGGCTCCTCCGCGGCGAGCGGCGCCGTCGCGAGGAGGGCGGCGACCGCGAACGTGGCGAGTCTTCGCATGCGTGGCTCCTTGCGGACGGATGCTAGCCGCGCCGGGCCCCGCGAGCCAGCGCCCCGTGCACGCCCCCGCGACGTCCCGCGGCGCGTCACCGCCGGATCCGGAGCTCCGAGACGACGATCCCGAGGAGGACGAGGCCGCCCCCCCAGGCTTCGCGCGCCGAGAGCCGCTCGCCGAGCGCGAGCGCGGCGAAGAGGGCCGTGAAGACCGGCTCGAGGGCGAAGATCACCGCCGCGTGGACGGCCGGCATCCGGGCCTGCGCCCAGGTCTGGACGAGGGAGGTGACGACCGAGGCGACGAGCCCCATCCAGAGGACGGCGAGGAGGAGCTGCATCGTGAACGCGAGCGGCCGCGCCTCGGCCGAGAAGAAGGCCTCCGGGCGGCCGAGAAACGGCGTGAGGAGGAGGCGGCCCGCGAGGACGCCGAGGAAGGCGAAGACGATCTGCGCGGCCGAGTAGACCCTCACGTCGTGCTTCGGCGAGGCGACACCGAGCTCCACGATGATCACTGCGTAGACGAGCGCCGTGAAGAAGACGAGGAGGTCGCCCGGGTCGAGGCCCGAGGCCTCCTTCGGCCACGACATCAGCCCGAAGCCCCCGGCCGCAAGGACGAGCCCGGCGAGGTTCGTCCCGCTCGGCACCTGCCGGTGGAACAGCCAGGCCGCGACGGGAGTGAGGGGCACGGAGAGGCCGGTGATGAAGGCGGCCTTCGAGGCCGTCGTGAAGAGCTGTCCGACGAGCTGGCAGCCGATGCCGACGGCGAGGAGGAGCCCGATGAGGGCGCCGTCCCGGAGGACGCCGGGCGTCCGCGGCCGGCCGCGCGCGAGGAGGACGAGGACCGCCGCGGCGAGCCCGTACCGGAGCGCCAGGAAGAGGAGCGGCGGCGTCTCCTTCAGGACGAGCTCGTTGACGACGAACGTGGAGCCCCAGATCGCCGTCACGAGGACGAGGGCCGAGTCGGCGAGGAGCGCCTCGCGGCGCGGGACGTCCGGAGCGCTCACGGCCGGCGATGATACGGGTCGGCGGGAGCGGCGCAGTTATCATCCCCGACCGATGACTCCGGCCCCGCGCGTCCGCTTCGCCCCCTCCCCGACCGGCTCCCTCCACGTCGGAGGGGCCCGCACCGCCCTCTACAACTGGCTCTTCGCCCGCCGCCACGGCGGGACGTTCATCCTCCGGATCGAGGACACCGACGTCGACCGGAACCGCCCCGAGCTCGTCGACCAGATCCTCGAGGCGATGACCTGGCTCGGGATGACGTGGGACGAGGGGCCGTTCCGCCAGAGCGAGCGCTACGACCTCTACCGGCAGGCGGCCGAGAGGCTCCTCTCCGAGGGGAAGGCCTACCGCGCGTTCGAGACCCCCGAGGAGCTCGAGGCGGCCCGCAAGGCGGCCGAGGCGCAGGGCGAGACGTTCCGCTACTCGGGCGCGGGGCGCGAGATCCCGAAGGCCGAGTCGGACCGGCGCGCCGCCGCGGGCGAGCCCCACGTCATCCGCCTGAAGATGCCCGACGAGCCGATCGTCGTCGACGACGTCGTCCAAGGGCGGGCCGAGTTCCCGGCGGGCGCCCTCGACGACTTCGTCCTGATGAGGTCGGACGGCCACCCGCTCTACCACTTCTCGGTCTGCGTCGACGACGTCGCGATGAGGATCACCCACGTCATCCGCGGCGTCGACCACCTCGCGAACACGCCGAAGCACGTCGCCCTCTTCTGCGCCCTCGGCGCCGAGGCGCCGAAGTTCGCGCACCTCGGGATGATCCTCGGCCCCGACGGCAAGAAGCTCAGCAAGCGGCACGGCGCGGCCGGCGCCGAGGAGTTCCGCGCGCAGGGGATCCTCCCCGAGGCGCTCGTCAACTTCCTCGCCCTCCTCGGCTGGTCGCCGGGCGAGGACCGCGAGCGGATGACGATGGACGAGATGGCCGCCCTCTTCTCGCTCGAGCGGATCGGCCCCTCGCCCTCGCGCTTCGACCACGAGAAGCTCGCCTGGCTGAACGGCCAGTACCTTCAGGACGTCCCCGAGGCGCGGCTCGTCGAGCTCGTGAAGCCGTTCGGCGTTCCGTCCTCCTGCTCCGACGAGACGCTCCTTCGCGCCTTGCCGCTGCAGAAGCCGCGCGCGAAGACGCTCGTCGAGCTCGCGCAGGGGCTCTCCTCCTGGGTCGAGGACCCGGCCGACTACGACGCCGCCGGGCTGAAGAAGTTCGGGAAGCCGGCGAACGCGCCGCTCCTCCGCACGTTCCTCGAGAGGATCGCGGCCGTGACCCCGCTGACTCACGCCGGGATCGAGGAGGCCGCCCGCGCCCTCGCCGCCGAGGCGGGGGTGAAGCTCGGCGACCTCGCCCAGCCGGTCCGCCTCGCGCTGACCGGCACCCTCGCCTCCCCTCCCCTCTTCGAGATGATCGAGGTCCTCGGGCTCGAAGCGACCCGCCGGCGCGTTCTCGCGCTCGCGGCGCTGATCGAAGTCCCGGCGACCCCGAGCTGAGGCGCCCGATGGAAGAGACGACGACCCCCGCCCCCGAGACCGCCGGCAAGGACTTCATCCGCGAGATCGTCGAGGACGACCTCGCGACCGGGAAGCACTCGAAGATCGCGACCCGCTTCCCGCCCGAGCCGAACGGCTACCTCCACATCGGCCACGCCAAGTCGATCTGCCTCAACTTCGGCGTCGCGAGGGAGTACGGCGGTACCTGCAACCTCCGCTACGACGACACGAACCCGCTGAAGGAGGACGTCGAGTACGTCGACGCCATCGAGGCCGACGTCCGCTGGCTCGGCTTCGGCTGGCACGGCAAGTACTACGCCTCGGACTACTTCGGAAAGCTCTACGACTTCGCCGAGGAGCTGATCCGCCGCGGCAAGGCGTTCGTCTGCGACCTGACGGCCGACGAGGTCCGCGCGACCCGCGGCACGCTGACCGAGCCGGGGACGAACAGCCCGTACCGCGACCGCCCCGTCGAGGAGAACCTCGACCTCTTCCGGCGGATGCGCGCGGGCGAGTTCGCCGACGGCTCGAGGACGCTCCGCGCGAAGATCGACATGGCCTCCCCGAACATCAACCTGCGCGACCCGGCGCTCTACCGGATCCGCAAGGCGACCCACCACCGGACGGGCGACGACTGGTGCATCTACCCGATGTACGACTACGCCCACGCCGTGTCCGACTGGATCGAGGGGATCACCCACTCGCTCTGCACGCTCGAGTTCGAGGACCACCGGCCGCTCTACGACTGGTGCCTGATCGCGCTGGGGCTCGAGAACCGCCCTCGCCAGATCGAGTTCGCGCGCCTGAACCTTACCTACACGCTCCTCTCCAAGCGCCGTCTCCTCCACCTCGTCACCGGCGGGCACGTCCGCGGCTGGGACGACCCGCGGATGCCGACGATCGCCGGCCTCCGCCGCCGCGGCTACACGCCCGAGGCGATCCGTGACTTCGCCGAGAGGATCGGCCTCGCCAAGAGGGACAGCGTCGTCGACGTCGCCCTCCTCGAGCACTGCCTCCGGGAAGACCTCAACCGCCGCGCCCCGCGCGGCATGGCGGTGATCGACCCGGTGAGGGTCGTCCTGACGAACTGGCCCGCGGACGCCGTCGAGGAGCTCGAGGCGGTGAACAACCCGGAGGACCCGTCGGCCGGGACGCGGAAGGTCGCCTTCTCGCGCGAGCTCTTCATCGAGCGCGACGACTTCCGCGAGGTGCCGCCCCCGAAGTACCACCGCCTCTTCCCGGGGAGCGAAGTCCGGCTCCGCTGGGGCTACATCGTGAAGTGCGAGGAGGTCGTCAAGGACGCGGCCGGCAACGTCGTCGAGCTCCGCTGCACCTACGACCCGACATCGAAGAGCGGAGAGGCGGGGGCCGCGCGGAAGGTGAAGGGGACGATCCACTGGGTCTCGGCGGCGCACGCCGTCCCGGCGGAGGTCCGTCTCTACGACCGCCTCTTCACGAAGGAAGACCCCAACGACGCCCCCGAGGGGCAGGACTGGCTCTCGAACCTGAACCCCGCCTCGCTCGAGGTGCGGCAGAGCTTCGTCGAGCCGGCGCTCTCGGGCGCGGCGCCCGGCGCCTTCTTCCAGTTCGAGCGGCTCGGCTACTTCACCGTCGACGCCGACTCGGTTCCCGGCAAGCCGGTCTTCAACCGCTCCGTCGGGCTCCGCGACACGTGGGCGAAGATCGAGAAGAAGGGACGGGCGGCGTAGCCCGACCCGCCGACGAGAAGACGATCGGGCGCGGGAGGAGCTCTTCCGCGCCCGGCACCGCGTCGAAGGCCTCCCGCGGCCACAGGCTCCTCCTCTGGCTCCCGGTGGCGCTGATGATGGGCGCGCAGCTCTGGCTCTCGTCCCGGAACCGCCTGCCGGACGTCCTCTCCCCGTTTCCGGGGTCGGACAAGCTGGCCCACGCCGGCTGGTTCTTTCTCCTCGCGCTCCTCGCGTGGCGGGCCGCGCGAGTCGGCGAGGGCTGGCCGCGCCGCCGCCGGGTCGTCGGGCTCTTCCTGGGGGCCCTCCTCTGGGCGTTCAGCGACGAGGCGCACCAGTCCTTCGTCCCGGGGCGGGCGGTGGAAGCGGCCGACCTCCTCGCCGACGTCGCGGGCGCGGCCCTCGCGCTCGCCCTCGCCGAAGGGCTCCTCTCCGGGCGCCGGCGCCCGGGCGCAGGCTGAAACGAAAACGCCGCCCGGGGGCGGCGCGTTTCGTCAGGTTGGCTGGGGGGCAGGGATTCGAACCCCGATAGGCAGATCCAGAGTCTGCAGTCCTACCATTGGACGACCCCCCAACCTGGAGGGGCGGGCATTATGAGGGCCGGTCGGGCGGCGGTCAACCGTCGACCGCCTCAGCGCTGCTTCTTCGAGAGGGAGAGGAAGAACCGGGCGAGGTCCTCCGGCGTCCCGCGGCCCTGGAACGTCACGGAAACCTCTCCCTTGACGGGTCCGGCGACGACGACCGGCTCCGCGGCTGCCTTCCCGCGCCCCTTCTTCGGGGCGGCGTCGACGACCTCGGGCTTCAGGACCTTCGCCCGTCCCGCTTTCTTCCTGCCGTTCTTCCGGGGGCGCCGGGCCTCCACCGGGCGGAGGCGCGTCACGTCCGGAGGCCCCAGGCGGATGCCGAACTTTTCCGCGACCGCCTCGATGACGACCCGCGCCTCCGTCGTCGGTGTCTTGGCGAGATGCGCCCGCGCCCAGGCGAGCGCCGCCGGGCGGTCGATTCCGAGCTTTCGCCGGACCTCCCGGATCGCTCCCGCGCCGATCTCCTCCGGCCGGACCTTGAGCTGCTTTCCGGCGGCGGCTTTGACGTCCCTCTCGTTCAACGACTTGTCGCCTTTCAGGAGCGACTCGACGACCTGACGGAGCCTGTCGGCGTCTACGGGCATGGATCCTCCTTCCCCGGGGCTCGCGTTGTGCGAGTTCGGCAATTATCACCCAAACCGGGAGCTTCGGCTCAGTACCGGGGCACGCTCGGGTCGATCCGGCTCGACCAGGCGAGGATCCCCCCCTCGAGGTTCACGGCGCCCGGGACGCCGTTCCTTCGGAGGAACTGGACGACGGTGGCGCTCCGCTGGCCGCTCCGGCAGGCGACGACGACCGTGCCGTCGCGGGGCACCTCGCCGAGGTGCTGCGGCACCTCGCGCATCGGGACGTGAAGGACGGGGAAGGGGAACGGCGCCGTCTGGAGCTCGAGCGGCTCGCGGACGTCCAGGACGAACGGCGGCTCCCCGGAATCGAGAAGCGCCTTGAGCTCTTCGACGGTCATCGCGTTCCCATCCCTCTCCGGACCTTCCGTCGCGTCGGGCGCGCCCTCACAGCGACGGAAGGAGCGTCTTCACCTCGAGCGGCGGGAGCTCGGGCAGCCTCTCGCCCCACTCCTTCAGGACCTTCCACGGGTAGAGCCCGTCGCTGTGCCCGTCTTTCCAGAAGAGCTGCAGCGCGTAGCCGCCGACGGGGCTCGTCGCGGAGACCTCGAACGAGGCGTTCGTGTACGGCTTCTGGGGGGGCTTCGCGAGGCGCCCGAAGAGGTCGCGCTCGCCGGCACAGCCGGCGCACGGGCAGAGGCGGCGAAGCGCTTTCAGCGGGAGGTAGGTCTCGGTGCCGTCCGACCAGGAGACGGCGAGCTCGTCGCCGATGACGAGGACGTTCGCGGGAGACGGGGCCATGTCCGGATCGTACCCCGCCTCCCGCGCCGCGATCATCGTCAGGGGAAGCTGAACGTACAGGCCTGAACCTCCGCTCCGGGAGCGACGTCGAGGAGGCCCGCGCACTTGCTCCCGGAGGTCGCCTGGACCGAATAGCTGAACCGCGCCGTCGACGGGCTTCCCGCGCACGTCGCGGCATGCTTCACGAAGAGCGTGTAGGTGCCGAACGGGAGCCGGTTCCCCTCGTAGACGACGCTCTCGGTCCGGTTCCCGGCGCCGCAGGCGGCCGGCAACCTCCGCCCGCCCTGCTGCGTCGCCACGTCGATCCCGCCCGGGCCGGCGATCCGGACGTCCAGGTCCGCATCGCCCGACCAGCTCGCGAGGCCGGTCAGGTACTGGGGCGTTCCCTGCGCGTCGACGCGGATCGTGGCGACGGAGGCGTTCGTCGCCGAGCCGCCCTTCCCGTCCGCCACGGTGAGCGAGACCGGGAACGTCCCGGCCGACTGGAACGTGAAGCTCGCGGTCGAGCCGGTCGCCGAGCCGGAGCCGAAGTTCCAGCTGTAGGTGAGCGGGTCGTTGTCCGGATCGGAGGCGGTCGCGGTCGCCGTCACCTGGAGCGGAACGGAGCCGTAGAGCGGCGTCACGCTCGCGGAGCCGATCGTCGGCGCCGCGTTCTTCTCGCCGCCGTTCTGGGACGCGGCGACGGCGACGCCGGCCACCACGACGCCGGCTCCGATGCCGAAGACCGTTCCGGCGGAGAGGCCACCCGCCTTCGCTGCGGCCGCGCCGGCCGCAGCGCCGGTCCCCGAGGAGAGTGCGCTCGAGAGCGAGACGACTGCCCCGGTGACCAGGATCACCTTCGCGATGTCGTCCTTGTTGAAGCCGGGCGGGACCGGCTCCTGGCCCGCGCGCGTCAGCCCCACGGTGAGCCCCTCGCGCGGCGAGGCGCTCGTGACGACCGCGGTCGCCGCCCGCTCGTCCCGGCAGACGGTCTTGTCGGTGACGGGGGGCGCGTAGGCCGGCGTCGTCTTCGGCAGGCTCGCGAGGTCGAGCGCCTGGAGGTAGTAGTCGATCCCGGGGATGCCAGGGAGCGGGCGCGGCAGCTCGCCGACGAGGTCCTCGGGCGCCCGCTCCTTCATCAGGACGTAGTAGTAGTCCTCCGTCCCCGAAGCGCGGAAGTAGACGAAGCCCTGCTCCAGCTCCTTGCCGGGAAGGATGCGGGCGTCGACGAGCGGCCTCGCCTCCGTGGAGAGGCACTTCAGCGGGTCGTGCGCGATCGAGAGCCGGGGGCTCTCCCCGGGCGCGGCCCTCTTGACGACCGGGTCGGTCTCCGGCGCCGGCGCGGCGAAAGCGCCGGTTGCGAGCGTCGCGACCAGGACGATCACGAACGCCTGTCGGAGCGGCAGCGGAAGCTCGGGGAGCGCGGCCTTCTGCTTCACGGGCGGACCTCCTCGGTTCGGCGGGCGACCCGTCGGGCGCGTCTCGCCGACGCGCGAAGAGACGGACCCCCGGCGGGTGTACCCGGTACGAATCGGCTCTTACAGTTGCAGGCGACTATAACGCCGACCCGCCACGTCGGGTCGGTGCGCCGGATCACGGGCAGGGGCCGATCTCGAGGGTCCGCGACCAGGAGTCGCCGGAGCCGTCCGTGACCTTGATCGTCTTCAGGAAAGAGGCGCCGAGCGGCCCCTGGAACGCCCAGAGCGGCTCCTTCCTTCCGACGCGGACCTTCGCCGGCGGCGGCGGAGAGGTGACCGGGCGGAAGTTCGTGACGCTCATCCCGACGTTCTCCTCGACGTGGTCGAGCGCGACGTCGCGCTCCGCCTCGTTCGAGAAGTAGGCCTCGATCGTGACGAGCTGCCCCTGCTTCGGGCGGCTCGGCCGGACCTCGAACTCGATGTAGAAGCGGCCCAGGTCGGGCTTTGCGGCCCGGGCCTGCGGTCCGCTGCCGACGTCGAACCCCGGGGCGAACCCGCTGGTCTTCCCTTGCGCGAAGCTCGTCGGCCCCATCTGGACGCAGAGGCCCCCGCCCGCGGCCGGCGTCGGAGCCGGCCGCTCCACGACGATGCGGGCCGTCGGCCGCGGCGTCGGGACCTTGACGACGATCGGCTTCGTCGGCTCGACGCGCGGCGTCGGCAGCGGCGGAGCCTCCGTCGGGACGACGGTCGGCTGGGGGAACGGCGTCGCCGGCGGGAAGACCGCGGTCGGCGTCGGCAGCGGGAGCCCGGGCGTCGGGATGGCGGTCGGCTGCGGGAGAGGAGGCGTCGCGACGGGCCGCCCCAGGCCGGGGATCAGCCCGCTCCTGTAGAGGAGCGTCCCGCCGAGGCCGACGAAAAAGAGACCGGCGACGACAACGGCACGACCGCTAAAACCTTAAAGGCGCGCCAAACCGTGTTCCACGACCGGGAACACCCGTCGCGACTCATCCTGCCGATAACCCCGCGATAATGCATGCGCGCGAAGGGAAGGCTTCCAC
>CAZWRQ010000019.1:0-30650 GCA_964636395.1 uncultured Holophagales bacterium | reverse complement strand
GCCGCGCGCCGTCTCGCGCGCGGCCTGCAGCACGCTCGCGAAGACCAGGTGCTCCTCGTGGGTCGCGCCGCCGACGCGGACCTTCACCGCGCTCGCGACCGGGCCTCCATCGTGGCGCCACGGACGGAAGAGCTGGTCGAGCTGGCTCACCTTCAGCGCGCAGGCTTCGGCGTCGGCGTTGAACAGCAGCAGGAGGAACTCGTCCTCCTCCCACCGGAAGAGGTGGTCCGTCTCCCGAACGGCGGCCTGGAGGGCGCGTGCCGCCTCGACGACGGCGGCGAGCGCCGTCTCTTCCCCGGCCTCCGACAGCTCGGCCAGGTTCGCGAGGACGACGGAGAGGACGGAGAGGCGGATCCCGTGGCGGCGCGACCTCTCGAGCTCCCTCGCGATGACGTCGTCGAAGTACTCCCGTACGTAAAGGCCCGTCACGACGTCCCGGATCCCCGTGTCGCCGCCCATCGCGCGGCGATCTTACCAGCGCGATCGGGGCCTCAGCGGTAACGGACCTCCGCGGGGGACGTCGGCCGCTCCGGTCCGCGCGCCTCGAGCGTCGTCCGGTCGCGCCCCTCGGCCTTGCTCCGGTAGAGGGCGGCGTCGGCACGGCGGATCAGGTCGGCCACCCCGCACCGGTCGAACGCGCCGTGGTGGAGCGCGACGCCCGCCGACGCCGTGACCGCGTCGGGGACGTGCGGGAGGCGGACCTCCGCAATCGCCGCCCGGACCCGCTCGACGGCTGCGACCGCCGCCTCCGCGTCGACGTCGACGAGGAGCAGGACGAGCTCCTCGCCGCCATAGCGCCCGGCGAGGTCGATCCCGCGGACCGC
The DNA here is from genome assembly GCA_964636395.1 of uncultured Holophagales bacterium. GTDB lineage: Bacteria > Acidobacteriota > Thermoanaerobaculia > UBA5066 > UBA5066 > UBA5066. The sequence goes on along the minus strand of CAZWRQ010000019.1, from coordinate 29,826 downwards.
GCCGGCGACGGCGCGCCCCGCGTCCTTGAGGACCCGGTCCCCGGCCGGGTGCCCGTATCGGTCGTTGAAGCGCTTGAAGTGGTCGACGTCGAGCATCGCGAGCGCCACGGAGCTCCCGTTCCGCTGCGCCCGCTCGAGCTCCCGGCGGGCCCGCTCGAGGAACGTCGCCCGGTTCGGGAGCCCCGTCAGCGCGTCGATCGTCGCCTTCTCCACCAGGCGTCTCCCCTGGTCCGCCACCGCGACGAGGAGGAGCGCCGTGAAGAGGAGGAACGCCGGCCCGAGCAGGGGCGGGAGCCGCTCCCCGGGAAGGAGGACGCCCTCCGCCGCGGCGGCGTCGAACAGCGCGGCCAGGAGGAGGACCGCGGTCGCCGCGAAGAGGAGGGCCGCGTCGGGCCGGTGGAGCCGGACGAGGTCGAGCAGCGCCGCCCCCCCGAAGACGACGAGCGCGACCGCCTCCATCGGCGCCGCGAGCGCCCGGGCGGCGGGAAGCGCGACGACGAACGGGAGAGCCACTGCGGGAAGGGCGAGGAGCGAGAGTCGACCGCGCCGGAGCGGAAGGTCGAGGAACCGGACGAGGAGGAGCCAGGCGAGCGCGGGGAGGAGGAGGCCGAGCGCCGCCGCGGCCGGGGAGGCTCCGGGCGAGGCAGACCGCAGGCCGAGGACCAGGAACGTCGAGAGCCCCGAGGCGAGGAGCGTGTAGAGGAGGAGGTCCGTCCGGCTCCGGTCGCGCGCCCAGAAGAGGAGCGCGACGAGACCGAGCGTCGCGATCGCGACGGCCGAAGCGCCCGGCACGAGGAGCTCCGCAGGGAGCTGGAGCCGGGTCGGGGAACCCGGGAACGACTCCGCGAGACCGGCAGCGGCCGGCGGCGTGAGGAGGAGGTGCGGGAGCAACGGGCCCGATGATAGGCGCGCCCCCGTCCGCGGCGGAACGTGCGGGAGCGCGCCGGTCCCGGGTGCGCCCGGGATACGATTCCCCCGTGGCGCTGTTCGGGAGCCGGCCGGCGGGCGATGCGCGCCTCGGGGAGGCCGTGGAGGAGTGCCGGAAGCGGCTCCGCGCCGACCCCGCCGACGGCGCCGCGGCCCTCCGGCTCGCCGATCTCCTCTCCGCCTCGGACGGACGTGCGGAGGCGGTCGGGATCCTCAACCGCGTCGGGGCGCGCCTCCGGAAGGCGGGCCGCCTCGTCGAGGCGATCGCCGTCTTCAAGAAGGTCGAGGCGCTCGACCCGCGGGCGGAGGTCACCTCGAGCTATCTCTCGATCCTCGAGCTGAAGAAGCTCCTGGAGGCGGAGGAGAAGAGCCGGCCGGCTGCGGCGCCTCTCCCGGAGACTTCGGCCGTCGACCCGGCCGCGGCCGACCGGCGGAAGAAGTCCGCGCGGGTCCATGCCCTGCGCAAGGAGGTACCGCTCCTCCGCGACGTCCCCGCGTTCCTCTTCGAGCTCGTGCTCGAGAGGATCCGCCTCTTCACGCTCGCGCCCGGGGCCACGCTCTTCGCCGAGGGGGAGCCCGGCGGCACGCTCTTCTTCGTGGCGACCGGGGAGATCGACACGGTCGCCCGCGGCGACGCGGGGGCGCCGGTCCCCCTCGAGAGGCATCACACCGGCGACGTCCTCGGCGTCGTCTCGTTCCTGAGCGGCGTCCCGCACCCGGAGAGCGCCGTGGCCCGCACCCACGCCGACCTCCTCGGCCTCGACCGCGCCGCGGTCGCCCCCCTGGTGAAGAAACACCGCGAGATCGCCGACGCCCTCTCGAAGCTCTTCTCCGAGCGGGTCCTCGACGGGGCCCTCGCCCGCTCGCGACTCTTCGGCCTCCTGCCGCGGCGCGACCGGGAGGCCGTCGCCCGGCGGATGCGGCCGCTGACGGTGAAGGCGGGAGAGGTCGTCCTGCGCGAGGGAGAGCCGGGCGGCGACGCCTTCCTCGTCCGGAGCGGCGCGCTCCGCGTCACGACGCACCTCCACGGACGCGAGCGCGCCCTCGCGCTCCTGACGCCCCACGAGCTCTTCGGCGACGTCGCGAGCCTCCGCCACGGGCCTCGCACCGCCACCGTGACGGCGGTGATGGAGTGCGAGCTCCTGCGCCTCCCCGCGGCGGACCTGCTCGCCCTCCTCGCGGCGCGCCCGGAGCTCGCTCCCGCCCTCGAGGAGATCCAGCTCGAGCGCTTCACGCGGAACGCCGCGAAGCTGGCGAAGGGGAGCTGAGCACCGCGGCCGCGGCTGGCGGCGGGATCGGCGATCATGCGCCGCCGTGCCCGCGCCCTTCCCCTTCGCCGACCGGCCCCGCCTCTTCGGCGTCGCCGTCTCCCACTACCAGGTCGAGGGAGACGACCCGTGCGACTGGACCGACTGGGAGGCAGCAGGCCGGACGCGAGGCGGCGCGTGCGGGCGGGCGGCCGGCTCCTGGGAGCGCTACGAGGAGGACGCCGCGGCCGCCGCCGCGCTCGGGGCGAACGCGTTCCGCTTCTCCGTCTCCTGGAGCCGCGTCGAGCCGCGTCGCGGGACGTTCGACGAGGAGGCCCTCGCGCGCTACGCGCGCCTCGTCGCGCGCCTCGCGGCCCTCGGCCTCGAGCCGGTCGTCACGCTGCTCCACTACACGCACCCGCGCTGGTTCCACGCGGAGACGCCCTGGACCTCGCCCGCGTCGGTCGATGCGTTCGGCCGCTTCGCGGACCGGGTCGCTCGCGCGCTCGGCCCGGCGGCCCGCTGCTGGACGGTCCTGAACGAGCCGTTCGTCCTCGTCCTCGGCGGGTACCTCGACGGCCAGGTGCCTCCGGGCCTCGCTTCCGGGCGCGACGCGGCCCGGGCCTTCGACAACCTCCTCGCCGCGCACGAGGCCGCCGCCGCGGCGATCCGCGAGGCCGTTCCGGGCGCGGCGATCGGCGTCGCCCACAACATGATGGCGTTCGCCCCGGCGCGGCCCGGGAACCCTCTCGACCAGCTCCTCGCCTCTGCCGCGGGGCGCTTCTACAACCGGCCCCTCCTCGACGCCTTCGGCGAGGGGCGCTGGAGCGCGTACCTCCCGCCCTTCACGCGTCTCGCGGGCCGACGCCCCTGTCTCCCCGCCTCCCTCGACTTCTTCGGGGTCAACTTCTACTCGCGCCTTCACCTCCGATTCGGCGGCGCCGGCCGCCGCATCGGCTCCTTCGACTACCGCGACGCCACGGGACGCGGCCTCACCGACAACGGCTGGGAGATCGTCCCGGAGGCGCTTCTCCCGCTCCTTCGGGAGGCGGCCTCGATCGGCCGCCCGCTCCTCGTCACCGAGAACGGCCTCGCCGACGCCGCCGACGCCCGCCGCGCGACCTTCCTCGAGGAGCACGTCGCGGTCCTGGCGCGGGCCGAGGCGGAGGGGGTCCCGGTCCACGGCTACCTCCACTGGTCGCTCGTCGACAACTACGAGTGGCTCGACGGCTTCGAGCCCCGCTTCGGGCTCCTCGCGCTCGACCGCGAAACGCTCGCGCGGCGCGAGCGCCCGTCGGCAGAGGCGTTCCGCCGCCTCTCTGCGGAGTACCTCCGAGGGCCTTCGGCCGCCTCCCGCGGCTGATCTTTACCCGGTCCTCATCGTCTCCTCACTCCGTCCTCCCACGCCGCGCCGATCTTCGGGTCGCGAGAAAGGGGGTTGCGGGATGCTCCTCGGAGACTTCCACATTCACACCACCTGGTCGGACGGCCGGCACCCTCTCCCGGAGGTCGTCGACCTCTTCGGGCGCTCCGGGCACGACGTCATCGCGATCACCGAGCACGTCGTGAACGCCGACTCTCTCCTCGGGAAGGCGGCCCACGGCTTCCGCCTCTCCGTCACGCGCGACGGATGGCCCGAGTACCGCGCCGAGATCGAACGGGAGAGCCGGCGTGCCTGGGACACCTACCGGATGCTCGTCCTCCCCGGCGTGGAGCTGACGCGGAACGGCCTCACCGGGCGGAGCTCGGCCCACGCGCTCGCCCTCGGCCTCGACGACTTCGTCTCCGCCGACGGGCCCGTCGAGGAGGCGCTCGCGCGCGCCCGCGACGCCGGCGCCGTCACGGTCGCCTGCCACCCGAACGAGCAGTCCGAGTGGTTCGCGAACACGTTCTACCTCTGGAACCGGAAGGACGCGATGAAGGAGCTCGTCCACCTCTGGGAGCTGGCCTGCCGCTGGGACCTCTTCCCCGAGGTGGGCCGGTCGGGCTTCGCGTTCCTCGGCAACAGCGACTTCCACCGCGCGCCGCACCTCTGGTCGTGGAAGACGCTCCTCGACTGCGAGAAGACGCCGGAGGCGGTCCTCGCCGCGCTCCGCAGGGGGCGCGGCCTCGGGCTCACCCGGCTTCACGCCCCCGTTCCCGCGCCGGCCCCCGGGCCCGAGCCGTGCGAGGGGATCCCCGCCTTCGCGAGGGCCTCCGCGTGACGCCCGCCGCCCTCCTCCTCGCGGCGCTCGCCCTCGCGGGCCTCGCGATCACCTCGCTGCCGGTGGCCCTCCTCGGCCGCCTCCGCCGCCGCAAGCGCCCTTTCTCCCGCGGCCCGCGGGGGCGGGCCTCCGCTCCTTCCCCGCGGGCCGCTTCCACGCAGGACCGTCCGCGGCTCTCCATCCTCAAGCCGCTGAAGGGGCTCGATGACGGCCTCGAGGAGAACCTCGCGTCGTTCGCCGCTCTCCGGGGGATCGACTACGAGGTCGTCCTCTCCGTCGCCGATTCCGAAGACCCCGCCCTCGCCGTCGTCGACCGCGTGCGGGCGCGACATCCGGAGGCCCCGTTCGTCGTCGTCGTCGGCGGCGCTCCGGAAGGGAGGATCGGGAACCCGAAGGTGGAGCGCCTCGTCGCCGCCTCGCGCGTCGCGCGCGGCGACCTCTTCCTCGTCTCCGACTCGAACGTCCGCGTCGCCCCCGACGCCGTCGCCGACACCGTCGCCCTCCTCGACGACCCCGCCGTCGGCTGCGTCTCGAACCTCTTCGTCGGGGCGGGGGCGCGCGACCTCGGCGCCGTCGTGGAGGGCCTCCACCTCCTGACCTTCGTCGTCCCGGGCAACGTCCTCGCCGCCTGGCGCGGCATCCCCTGCGTCGTCGGGAAGTCGATGGCGCTTCCTCGGCACGTCCACGACGCGATCGGCGGGTTCGCCGCGTTCGGGGACGTCCTCGCCGAGGACCAGGCGATCGGCCTCGCGGTGAAGGAGGCCGGCTTCCGCGTCCTCCTCTCGCCGGTCGTCGTCGAGAACGTCGTCGAGCGGCGCACCGTGAAGCGTGCGCTCGGGCGCCAGGTCCGCTGGGGCAAGATCCGCTTCGCGTTCTCGAAAGCGCTCTTCGCGGGAGAGGTCCTGATGAACCCCCTTCCGCTCGCCCTCCTCGCCCCGCTCCTCGCGCTCGCGGAAGGCTCTCCCTGGGCCGGGCCGCTCGCTTCCTTCGCCTCCCTCTCGCTCCTCGTCCGGCTCCTGCAGGCGAGCCTCCTCGGCCGGCTCTGCGGCGCCCCGCTCCCCCTCGCCGCGCTCCTCGCCGTGCCGCTGAAGGACGTCCTCCAGCTCGCGACGCAGGCGGTCCCGTTCGTCTCGCGGGAGGTCGTCTGGCACGGCCACAGGGCGCGCATCGGACGCGGGACGCTCCTCGTCGCCGTGGAGCGGCCCGTCCGGCTCGCCGGGGCCTGAGGCGATCGCCCCTCCAACCTGGCACGGAGGGACCTCGCCGCGCCGCGGCACGCTCCCGGAGTCCGTCCCGGGCCGCGCCGCGCGGGCATAGAATTCCTCTCGAACCCGCCCTTCTTCGGAGGTGACGGCATGAGCGCGCCGCACCACACCGAGTCCCCGCGAGCGCCCGCGTACGGGCCGGCCGGGGCGTGCCCCGTCCGGCCGGAAAGGAGGGTCCCATGCCCGTCCGGAAGCTGAAGGAGTTCCTCGACCAGAACGGCGTCCGCTGGGTGTCGATCGTCCACTCCCCGGCCTACACGGCCCAGGAGGTCGCCGCCTCCGCGCACGTCAAGGGGAAAGACCTCGCCAAGACCGTCATGGTGAAGGTCGACGGCAAGCCGGTGATGATCGTCCTCCCCGCGTCGCAGCGCGTCGACTTCCAGGTCCTGCGCGAGGTGACCGGCGGGCAGAACGTCGTCCTCGCGAGCGAAGCGGAGTTCCGCGAGCTCTTCCCCGACTGCGAGGCGGGCGCGATGCCCCCGTTCGGCAACCTCTACGGGATGGACGTCTACGTCGCGCCGAAGCTCGCGGAGGACGACGAGATCGCGTTCAACGCCGGCTCGCACACGGAGCTGATGAAGCTCCACTACGCCGACTTCGAGCGCCTCGTGAAGCCGAAGGTGGCGGCGTTCGCGCAGCACTGACCCCCGGGAGCCCGGGCGCCTGCGGCGGGCCGCCGACGTCTACGGCTCCTCCCGGGCCGGTCCTTCCAGCCGCTTCGTGGCGTGCACGAGGTCGTCGTGCGCGCCGACGAGGAGGAGCGTGTCGCCCGCCTCGATCGGGACGTCTAGAGGGGGTGGTGCGAGCGGGATGCCGTCGCGCAGGAGCGCCGGCACCGCGACGTGCTCCTCCTCGAGGCGCAGGTCGCCGAGCGTCCTGCCGACGGCCGCCATCTCCGGGAGGATCAGGACGAGGTCCGACGTCCCCGCGGCCATGAGCGCCGAGAGGCGACGCCCCGCCTCGGGCCGGGCGAGCGGGTCTCGGAGCTTGCGGTAGGTCTCGTCCCGCAGGATGCGGACCTGGGTCGCGATGAGGTTCCCCGGAACGTGCAGCGACCGGAGCACGCGCGCCACGATCTCGATCGACGTCTCGAACTCCTCCGGGATCACCTCGTCGGCGCCGGCCCGGCGCAGCTCCTCGACCTCGCGGATGTAGCGCGTCCTCACGACGATCCTCACGTCGCGGTTGCGCGAACGGCAGAGCCTCACCACTTTCCGGCTGGCCGCCGGGTCGGGGATCGTCACGACGACGGCCCGCGCCCTCACGACGCCTGCCATCAGGAGGCCCTCGACGCCCGTCGCGTCGGCGAGGAGGACCGGCACCCCGTCGCGGCGGGCGTTGTCGGCCCGGTCGGCATCCGCCTCGACGACCACCGTCTTCAGGCCCGTCTCCCCGAGGACGCGCGCCACGTTGCTCCCGTTCAGGCCGTACCCGACGACGACGACGTGCCCGCGGCGCAGCTCCGAGGTCACCGGCTCGGCGTCGGTCGCCACGTCCGGGAGCCGCGCCGCGAGCGCCGGGCCGGCCGATATGACGAACGGGACGAGGAGGATCGTCACGACGGCGACGGCCACGAAGAGCTGCTGCCCCTCGCCGGCGAGCAGGGCGAGCTTGCCTCCCGCGAGGGCGATGACGAACGAGAACTCGCCCACGTTCGCGAGGGAGAGCGCGGCCTTCGCGGCGGTCTTCGGCACGGCTCGCGCGATCCGGAGCGCGGGGTAGGCCGTCAGACCTTTCGCCCCGACGACGAAGACCGCCCCGGCGAGGACGAGGAACGGGTGCTTCGCGAGGAACCCGAGGTCGAACAGCATCCCGACGGAGACGAAGAAGAGGCTCGAGAGGACGTCCCGGAACGGCGCGAACGTCGAGGAGACGTCGGCGATCGACTCGCTCTCGGCCAGGACGATCCCCGCCGCGAAGGCGCCCATCGCGGCCGAAGCGCCGGCGGTCTCCACCAGCGCGACGATCCCGAGGACGACGACCAGCGCCGCGGCCGTGAACGTCTCGGGCCCCGCCACGCGGACGAAGCGGTCCAGGACCCTCGGCACGAGGAACCGGGCGACGGCGACGAGGAGCGCCGAGCCGAGAACGGCGACGGCGACCTTCGTCAGGACCGCTCCCGTCCCGGGCGCCCCGGCCCCCTGGAGCGCGAGCGCGGGGAGGAGGAGGATGAGGGGGATGACCGCGAGGTCCTGGAAGAGGGCCACGCCGAGGAACTGCTTGCCCGAAGGCGACCCGAGCTCGTCCCGAGACGCGAGGACGGGCAGGACGACGGCCGTGGACGAGACCGAGACGAGGAGGCCCGCGAAGAGCGCTTCCCTGGGCCCGACCACCCGGAAGGCGAGCAGGACCGCCGTCGTCACCCCGACGGCGAAGACCATCTGGAGAGCTCCTCCGACGAGCGCCGTCCGTCCCAGCGTCTTGAGCCTCGCGAGCGGGAACTCCAGCCCGACGAAGAAGAGGATGAGCGCGACGCCGAGCTCGGCGATCCCGCTGACTCGGGCGGGGTCCTCCACCAGGGCGAGCGCGTGCGGTCCGATGAGCATCCCCGTCACGAGGAACGCAGCGATGGACGGGGCCTTCAGCTTCCGGAAGAGGAAGAGGACCGGGAGCGAGGCGGCGAGGACCCAGGCGAGGTCGCGGAGGAAGACCGAGCCGTGCACTTCAGAACCTCACCGCCGCCCGGAGAACGGCGCGCGCCGTCGTCTCCTCGAAGCGCTGGAACGTCGACGAGCCGGGAGGGGCGACGCTGTCGGTCTCGACCCGCTCGCCGGAGAGTGACACCGAGACCCGCCCGGAGGCGAACCAGACGGCGCGCGCCCCGAAGGCGCGCGTCGTCTCCTCGCTCGAAGGCCTCTCCCGGCCCGGCGAGCCCGAGGTGACGTCCGAGGCCGCGTACGAGAACCCCGCCGTCAGGCCGAGGCGCCGCGTCGCGAACCACGTCGCCTCGAGGGCGACGCGGCGCCTGTTCCCGGTCCCCTTCGAGAACGGCCCGGAGATCGCGGTCTCGAGGTCCGAGGACGAGGTCGAACGGGTCCAGGTCCCCGAGGCGTCCACGACGAGCCGCCGCTCGAGGAAGACGAGGCGGGCGGCGAGCGTCCCGGAGCGGGCGATCCCGTCCGTCGTCAGCGTCGAGACGAAGGGCTGGGCGCTCCCGGTGAAGGCGCTCGCGTCGTCACGCGTGCGGTCCGACTCCCCGTAGCTCCCGGCCGCGCTCAGCTCGTGCTCGCCGAGGCGGAGGGCGACGCCGAGTGTGCCGCTCGCAAAGGAGCCCCGCGTCCCGCTCGTCGAGACGTCGGCCCGCCCCGAGGGGCTCTCCACCGAGATCGACGCGGCGGTCTCCCGTTCGTTCACGGAGTCGAGGCCGCCGCGCAGCGAGAGGCTCCGGCCGAGGAACCACTCGGCGGCGAGGCCGCCGTCCCTCACCGTCCCGTCGCCCGCGAAGGAGACCTCGAGCGACGAGGCCTGTCCCGCGAAGCTCCCGAGGGAGTCGCGGCTCGCGCCGGTCAGGGCGAACCGCGCGGAGAGGCTCGACGCCCGGGCGACGAACGGAAGGAGGGCCAGGGGCGTCCGGCCGTCGTCGGGGACGGGAGAGAGCCAGCGCGTCGCGGCGACCTCCACGCTGTGCGACCTCCCATCCGCCGTGTAGGCGTAGGAGGCCGAGGGCGTCCCGTCGAGGACGACGAGCGGCCTGTCGGTCGCGCTCCCCTCGTACCCGAAGCCGAGCGAGAGCTCCGTCACGAACGGCGGCTCGGCTCCGGCCAACGACCGGCAGAGGAGAACGAACGCCAACAGGGCCGGGCTTCGCGACGGCATCTCCCCCGGAGGTTAGCCGAAGACGCGCCCTCCTCGGCGAGGCCTACTTCGCGGCGGGCGGAGGACTCTCCGCAAGGACCTCGTCCCGGGCGAACGAGAAGTGCATCTGGACGATCTTCCAGCTCCCGGACCGCTTCTCGAGGACCCCCGTCCAGCGAGCGTCCTTCCAGCACGACTCCTTCCCCTCCCAGGTGCCGCAGTCCTCGAGGAGCGTCGCGAACCAGGCCACGTCTCCCCCGCGGGAGAAGGTGATCGTGAGGTCCCTCACCTCGAAGCGGGTCGCCACGAAGCGAGGGTCCATGAAGCCGTCCAGCAGCTTCGAGAACGCGGCCCATCCCCGCACCGTCGACTTCGAGTCGGGGTGGAAGATGAAGAGGTCGTCGTCGTGCGTCAGGACGCTCTCCAGCCGCGCCCTGTCCTTTCGGAGCGCCCAGCCGATCGAGTCGCGAATGGCCGCCTCGACCACGGTCCTCTCCTCCGTCTCCGCCGCCTCTGCCGCGTCCTCCGGCTCCCCGAGCCGCACGCGCATCGAGGCGAGGTTGCATGTGCTGGCCCGGAGCCGGTCGGGAGACGCGCCGACGGCTCTCTCGAGAGTCGTCGCGGCCTCGCCGTACCTCCTCTCGATCGAGAGGCGTCCGACCTCCGCGCGCATCTCGTGGTAGCTGGCGAAGGAACGCGGCTCTTCCCGGGCCAGCGCGGTCCCGCCGAGCGCCACGAATGCGGCCGCGAGCACCCCTGCGGAACGAGCGACACCTCTCATTCGGTCCTCCTCGAATCGAGATCCGCGGAAGGTTTCCGGTCCGAGGTACGCGCTGCGTCGCGGCAGGTTTCCGGGAAGGGGCGGCCCTCGCTCGGCCGCAAGCCCGCCGGCCCGCCGGGTCGATTCCCGGCCGTCGCTCAGCGCACGAGAGCCGAAGGGTCGATCTCGACGTGGAAGAGGTCGGGGACGTGGGTCCAGCGGAAGAGGGCGTCCGCCGACGCGGGCGAGGTCGTCCGCAATAGCTCGCCGAGGGCGTCCCTCACGCCGGGCGTGATCAGCGTCTTCGAAACGACTTCCACGGCCACGTCCGTGGCCGGGTAGCGCTTCGGCCCTCCTTCGGCGAGGACGAGGTCGGTCATGAGCGGGTTCGGGTCGAGGACCGTGACCCCCGGGAAGCCGAGGCTTTCGAAAGCCTCCTCCCAGAGCGGCCGCGCATACCCGAAGTGGGTGCAGTTGAGGCTGACGACGAGCGGCCCCTTCTTCCCGGAGAGCTTCCCGACCGCCTCCTCGACGAAGCCGCGGAGCCGGTCCCGCGTCTCGGCCGAATGCGCCCCGCGCTCGATGGCGCCCGTGAGCTTCGGGCACTCCTGCCCGATGACCTTCCCGTCCGGCACCCCCGCCTCGACGAGGAGCCTGCGGTGCGCGCCCGAGTCGATCGTCCCCTTCGTCGCGAAGATCACCGCCGTGGCCTCGGGCTCCTCCCGCAGCGCCTTCTCGACGAGCTTCGCGCCCATCGGAACGATGCTCACGGTCTCCGTCGTCCCTCGGCGGGCGTGCTCGGTCTTCCCGTAGAAGACCGAGAGCGTGTTGCACGCGATCAGGATCAGGTCGGGTGCATAGCGCCGCTCCATCGCCTCGAGCGCGGCGTCGAAGACGCGGACCTTGTCGGCCTCGTCGCGCAGGTCGTTGTAGCCGATCGCGTCGTCGAGGAGTGCGTTCACGAAGACGATCCGCGCCGAGCGGACGACGCCGCTCGAGGGGAGGCGGCTCGCGAGGTCGGCGACGACGGAGAGGCCGCCCAGCCCCGAGTCGGTCACGACGATCGTCACGTCCGCCTTCTCGCGCGCGGCCTGGGCGAACGTGGCCGGCCTGCGGCTCCCGGCCGAGCAGCCGGCGGCGGCGAGGACGGCGAGAGCGAGCGCTGCGAGGACTCCTCCGGACTGCGTCATCGACCCCTCCCGCGGCCGGCGGCCGCCCCGCGGATTCTGGACCCGGCCGACGCGGCGTGCGACAGGACTCGTCCGCCCGCTCGCCAGCACGGCGTTCCTGCCGTATCGTCCGTTGGATTTCCCATCGCCAGGACTGTCGGCCCCGTCCTCCCGCCGCCGGGCGCACGACTGGGCCGGTCGACGAAGGAGGCCCCATGTCGAGAGAAGGAGCGGACCGCGCGCGGCCCGGAAGGCCGGAGGACGTTCCGCCGAGCTACCTCGACTCCTCCGGCCGCCCGGACCTCCTCGCCGGAGGGGTCCGGATGATCCCCGTCGAGACGCCCGCCGGGACGTTTCGCGTCTGGACGAAGCGTGTCGGCAACAACCCGCGGGTGAAGCTCCTCCTGCTCCACGGCGGTCCGGGGTTCACGCACGAGGTCTTCGAGGCGTGCGACGGGTGGCTCCCGGCGGCGGGCGTCGAGTACTACTACTACGACCAGCTCGGTTCGTACTACAGCGACCAGCCGGACCGGCCGGAGCTCTGGGAGCTGCCGCGTTTCGTCGACGAGGTGGAGCAGGTCCGCCGCGCCCTCGGCCTCGGGAAGGAGTCGTTCTTCCTCCTCGGGCAGTCGTGGGGCGGGATCCTCGCCCTCGAGTACGCCTTCCGCTACCAGGAGCACCTGAAGGGCCTCGTCGTCTCGAACATGATGTCGAGCATCCCGGCGTACAACGCCTACGCGCGCGACGTCCTCGCGCCGAGGATGGACCCGCCCGTGCTGGACGAGATCCGAATGCTCGAGGCGGAGGGCCGGACCGGCGACCCGCGCTACATGGAGCTGCTCGGCCCTCACTACTACGAGAAGCACGTCCTCAGGATCCCGATGGACGAGTGGCCCGAGCCGCTGGCCCGCTCGTTCCGCCACATGAACCCGAAGGTCTACGTCCCGATGCAGGGACCGAGCGAGCTCGGCGCCTCGGGGAAGCTCGAACGGTGGGACCGCTCCGCGGACCTCGGCACGATCCGTGTCCCGACGCTCGTCCTCGGCGCGGGGCACGACACGATGGACCCGAATCACCTGCGCTGGATGGCGGGGGCCGTCGCCCGCGGCCGGTACCACCACTGCCCCGAGGGGAGCCACCTCGCGATCTACGACGACCAGGGGCGCTACTTCGACGGGCTGATCCGGTTCCTCCGGGACGTCGACGAGGGCCGCTTCTAGCTCGCGGCTTCCTCGCGTCCGCTCTCCGACGCACGTCCGAGGGCGGACGCGACGGCGAGCCCGGCACCGAGGAGCGAAGCGACCATTCCGACGACGCCGCCCCACCCGGCACGCGCGAGGACGACGCCGCCGAGCGTCCCGACGGCGCTCGACCCGGCGTAGTACGCGAGGAGGTAGTGCGCCGAGGCCGCGGCCTTCTCCGCTCCTCCCCGCCGGGCGACGCCGGTCGAGGCGGCGGCGTGGGCCGTGAAGAACCCGAGCGTGAAGAGGGCGAGGGCCAGCAGCTTCAGGAGAAGGGGGACGAGGAGCGTGCCGACCGCCCCGGCCAGCTGGCAGGCGACCCCGGCGAGGAGGACGCGCGGCCGCCCCACCCGGTCCGAGAGGCGTCCGGCGAGCGGCGAGGCGGCGACGCCGACGGTGTAGAGGAGGAAGACCCACGAGACCGTGGACGGAGCGAGCGACCAGGGCGGGCCCTGCAGGGAGAACGCGAGGTAGTTGTAGACGGTGACGAAGCTCCCCATCACGAGGAACGCCGTGGCGTAGAGCCCGAGGAGGACCGGGTCGCGAGCGCTCGCGGCGAGTCCGCTCCGAAGGGCCGACCTCGTCAACGACCTCGGCCGGAAGCGGCGCGACGGCGGAACCGCTCGCGCGAACCAGAGCGCGAGCACCAGGTCGACGAGCCCGAGGACGAGGAGCCCGCCGCGCCAGCCGAGGCGCGCGGAGAGGAGCCCGACGAGGATCCGTCCGACCATCCCCCCGACGGCGTTCCCGGCGATGAAGAGGCCCATCGCGGCGCCCGATCGGCGCGGCTCGACCTCCTCCGAGAGGTAGGCCATCGCGACGGCCGGCACGCCGGCCAGGGCGAGCCCCTGCGCTCCGCGCAGCGCGACGAGGAGCGGGAACGACGGCGCGAACGGGGTCGCGAGACCGAGGCACGCCGCCAGCAGGATCGCGACCCGGAGGACCCCGACCCGCCCCTTCGCGTCGGAGAGCGGCGCCCAGGCGAGCATCCCGAACGCGAGCGAGAGCGTCGCCGAGGAGAGGGAGAGGCTCGCCGCGGCCGGTGAAAGGCCCCATTCCGACGCGAGGAGGGGCAGGACCGGCTGCGTCTCGTAGAGGAGAGAGAAGGTGACGAAACCGGCGGCGAAGAGCTCGCGCCCCGTGGTTTCGGGAGGCCCCGGGGCGCCGGCTCCGTTCATCGGGGGCGGAGGCCGCCTCTCACACGATCGCGGACATCGTCCGCGCGACGATCTCCCCCGCCTCCTCGACGTCGGAGTCGTCGACGTCGAGGTGCGTCACGAAACGGAGGAGCCAGGGCGACTCGTCGAGCGCGAGGACTCCCGCCCCGGCGAGACGTTTCGCGACCTCCGCGGCCTTCAGGCCCGTGAGCCTCGTCGAGGCGAAGACCATGTTCGTCTCCACGCGCGTGAGGTCGACGGAAAGCCCCGGGGCGGTCGCGAGCCTCTCCGCGAGGGTCCGGCAGCGGCGGTGGTCCTCCACGAGGCGGGCCACGTTCTCGCGGAGCGCGAAGAGCCCCGCGGCCGCGAGGATTCCCGCCTGCCGCATCCCGCCGCCCAGGAGCTTTCGGGCGCGCCGGGCCTTTCTCACGAAGTCGGCGGGGCCGACGAGGACCGATCCGACCGGCGCGCCGAGCCCCTTCGAGAGGCAGACGCTTACGGAGTCGAAAGGCGCCGCGATCTCGGCGAGCGGCCGCCTGCTCGCGACGGCGGCGTTGCAGACGCGCGCCCCGTCGAGGTGGAGGACGAGGCCGTGCCGGTCGCAGAAGGCCCGCACCGCGAGGACCCCGCGCGGGTCGAGGACCCGCCCGCCACAGTGGTTGTGCGTGTTCTCGAGGGCGACGAGGCGCGTCCGCGCGTTGTGCGGGTCCTCCCCCGTGTGGACGAAGTCCTCCATCGCCCCCGGGTCGAGCATCCCGTCGTCGGACGCGAAGCTCCGCGTCTGGAGCGAGCCGAGGACCGCCGCGCCCGCCTGCTCGTAGAGGAGGACGTGGCTCTGCTCGTGGACGAAGACCTCGTCGCCGCGCTCGGTCCAGGCGAGGAGGGCTGCCTGGTTCGACATCGTCCCCGAGGGGAGGAAGAGCCCCGCGGCCTTGCCGAAGAGCGCCGCGGCGTGCTCTTCGAGCGCCCTCACCGTCGGGTCGTCGCCGAAGACGTCGTCGCCGACGACGGCTTCCGCCATCGCGCGGCGCATCGCGGCCGAGGGCCGCGTCACCGTGTCGCTCCTCAGGTCGATCGTCCGCATCGCCGGGGCCCTCCGCTCCGGGCGACGGTACACCCGTCCGCCGCCCGAGCGGGCCTCGGGCTCAGGCGCCTTCGGGCATCGCGGCCATCGCGATGACGGAGAAGTGCGCCCCGAGCGGGTCGCGGAGGACGGCGAACGTACCGACGTGCGGCATCGCGGTCGGCGGCACCGCCGCCCCGCCTCCGAGCTCGCCGGCCCTTCGGGCGGCCGCCGCGCAGTCGGGGACGAGGAAGTAGGGCATCCAGTGCGGCGGGACGTCACCCCACCAGTCCCCCTTCATCGGGAGGAGACCGCCGATCGCCTGCTCCCCGCGGTACGTCTCGTGGTACTCGACCTCGGACGTCTTCGACGGCTTCCAGGTCCAGCCGAAGAGGCCTCCGTAGAACGCCTTCGCGCCGTCGGGGTCCTTCGTCACGAGCTCCGTCCAGCAGAGCGTGTGGTCCTCGCCGACGAGCTGCGCGCCGATGTGCCCGCGCGCCTCCCAGAGGGCGAAGACGACGCCTTCCGGGTCGACGACGACGGCCATCCGGCCGACCCCCTCGACGTCGAACGGCCCGTGGCAGACCTTCCCTCCGAGCTCGGTCGCCCTCACGACCGAGGCGTCGGCCGAGGACGTGGAGACGTAGGTCATGAAGTGGGACGGCACGTTCTGCGCGAGCTCGGGCCCGCTCAGGGTCCGGAGGCCGGCGACGTCCTTGCCGTGCAGCTTCAGCAGCGTGTAGGCGCCGCCGGCCGAAGGGACGTCGACGGCCTCCCAGCCGAAGAGACCGGCGTAGAAAGCCTTCGCCTTCGCGGAGTCGGGGGTGGCGAGCTCGGGCCAGCAGAACGAGCCGGGCAGCAGCTCGGTGCGCTCGGACATGGGGGACCCTCCTTTCGATGTGCGCGAATGCTATGCGATCCCCGGGCGTCCCGACGCCTCCTCGCGGACCCGCCGGCGGGGACCGCAAGCTCCGCAGCCCTTCCACTCCCGTTTCGTCCCCCGCCCCTCTCGTTCTACGCTTGCCGCCGGAGGCTCCTATGGCCGAAGGCAAGCTCCCCCTCTCCGCATTCGTCGACGCCGCCCGAGGGTCCGTTCCCGCCGACCTCGTCTTCCGGAACGCCCGGGTCGTCAACGTCCTGACGGGCGAGATCCACGAGGAGACGGTCGGCGTCGCGGGCGACCGCGTCCTCGGATTCGGGCCGTACCGCGCGGCGCGCCCCGAGAACGAGATCGACCTGAAGGGTGCGTTCCTCGCGCCGGCCTTCTGGGACGCTCACATCCACGTCGAGTCGACGATGACGACGCCTCCCGTCTTCACGCGGCTCGCCGCCGTCCACGGCACGGCCGCGGTCGTCACCGACCCGCACGAGATCGCGAACGTGCGCGGCGCCGAGGGGCTCGAGGCGTTCCTCGCTTCGGCCGAGGGCCTCCCGGTGGAGCTCCACGTCATGCTCCCCTCGTGCGTCCCGGCGACGCACCTCGAGACGGCCGGCGCCGACCTCGGCCCCGCCGACCTCGCCCGCTTCTACGGGCGGAAGAACGTCCTCGGCCTCGCCGAGATGATGAACGTCCCCGGCTTCCTCTTCGGAGACCCGAACGTCCGTGCGAAGGTGGAGGACGCCGCGTCGCGGGGTCTCCCGATCGACGGCCATTCGCCGCTCCTTTCGGGCCTCGACCTGAACGCCTACGTCGGCGCCGGCATCCGGACCGACCACGAGTGCCTCGGCCGCGAGGAGGCGACGGAGAAGGTCCGCCGCGGCATGTCGATCTGGATCCGCGAAGGGACGGCCGCGAAAAACCTCGACGACCTCCTCCCGCTCGTGAACGCCGGCAACTCCGAGCGCTTCGCCTTCGCGACCGACGACCGTCACCCATGGGACCTCCTCACCCACGGCCACGTCGACCACCACGTCCGCCGCGCCATCGCTCTCGGCCTCGACCCGGTCCTCGCCTTCCGACTCGCCTCCCTCTCGGCCGCGCGCCACTACGGCTTCCGCGACCGGGGCGCGATCGCCCCCGGCTACCGCTCCGACCTGATCACGTTCGAGAGCCTCGACGACGTGAGGCCCGACCTCGTCGTCCTCGGCGGACGGCGCGTCGCGCAGGGCGGGAAGCTCCTTGTCGACGTCCCGTCGCGCGGCATCCCCGAGGGGCCGTCGTTCCGGGTGGACGGCTTCGACGCCTCGCGCCTCCGACTCGCCGCGGAGGCTGGCGCCCGGGTGCGCGTCATCGAGGTCCACCCCGGCTCCCTCGCGACCGGCGCCTCGACCGTGGAGGCCCTCGTCGTCGACGGCGCCGCCACCGCCGACCCCGCGCGCGACCTCGCGAAGCTCGCCGTCGTCGAGCGGCACCGCGGCACCGGCAACGTCGGCGTCTCGTTCGCGCGCGGATTCGGCCTCGCGCGCGGGGCGATCGCCTCCTCCGTCGCGCACGACTCGCACAACGTCGTCGTCGCCGGCTGCGACGACGCGTCGATGGAGACGGCGGTGCGGCGCGCAGCGGAGATCGGCGGCGGCATCGTCGTCGCGCACGGCGCGCAGGTCCTCGCCGAGGTGCCGCTCCCCGTCGCCGGCCTCATGTCGAACGCGTCCCTCGAGGAGGTCGACCGCGCCGAGCGGAGCGCGAACGAGGCGACGCGCGTCCTCGGCACCGCCGTCGACCACCCTTTCATGACGCTCGCCTTCCTCGCCCTCCCCGTCATCCCCGAGCTGAAGCTGACGGACAAGGGGCTCGTCGACGTGACCCGGTTCGAGCACGTCTCGCCGTTCGCGTAGGTCCGAACGGAAGCCTCCGGCGCCGCGCCCGGCGCCCGCCCTTCCGGTGCCCCGTCAGGCCCTCGTGAGGTGCCACCTCGTAAGGTGCCACCTCGTAAGGTGCCAGGCGTGAAATCGTGTAGTTCTTCGAACTACACGATTTCACGCCTGGCACCACCACGCCTGGCACCACCACGGAGGGGGACACCACCAACGGGCCCCTCCGCGGGTGTCCCCACCGCGGAGCCGTCACGGCCGGTCGGCAGTCGCGTTCCCGGTCGCCGCCCTCCTCTCCCCGAATGGCCGGGCAACGTGCTAAGAAGCCGACCAACGGAGGGACGACGGATGACTTCGGGATGCCTGAAGGCCGCAGCTGCGGGATTTGCCGTCTTCGTCGCGGTGACTCTCGGCGCGGCCTTCGTCCTCGGCCGGACTCCGGCGAGAGTCGCGCGTGGATCTGGGCCTCGCTCGTCGCGGGAGGATGCGCCCTCGTCGCCGTCACGGCGCTCGTCCAGCTACCGGACGTGCGGCGAGAGCTGCGCACGCTGCGGGAGGCTGCCCGCGGCGTCCCACCCGTCGACGGAAGCGAGGCAGTGAACTCCGGGACGATCCGCGCCGGCGGGGCTCTCCGCGGAGCCTTCTCATGACGACCGTCGGCGTCCTCGCGTTCCTCTCGGTCAAGCTGGTCGCCTACACGGCGTGGTGCCGGCTGGGGCTCGGGTTTCTCGCGCCGGAGCTCCCCGCGGCGGCGCTGCGACGAGCGGGATTCCTCGCCGTCGTCCGCGTCGCGATCGGCCTCCTCCTCGGGTGGCTCTTCCTCTTCGGCCTCACCACCCTCGTCCCGGCGCCGAACCGTCTCGGCGTCCCGCCGCTCGCCCTCCTCGCCGGCTCCGCGCTGCTCCGCTGGCTGGAGTGGTCGTTCGTCGGCGCGCTCGCCGCCGGGCGCGCGCGCTCTCCTCGCGCCGTCCTCCTCGGCCGGAGCGGGAAGGAGCACCTCTGGCGCGTCGGCGGCGTCGCCCTCTCGTTCGCGACCGACCTCGCCGGGCTGCTCGGCGCCGGCGCCCTGGGAGTCATCCCGTGTTGAGAGAAGTCCCGCCCGCTGCAAAGGAGGCCTGCATGAAGAAGATCCGTCACTCGATCACCATCCGGGCGCCGCGCGAGGCCGTTTGGGCCGCAATGCTCGGACCCGAGACCTACCGGGTCTGGACGACGCCGTTCTGCGAGGGCTCGTACTACGAGGGCTCCTGGAACACCGGGGACCGAATCCGCTTCCTCGGGCCGGGCGGCGAGGGGGGGATGACGTCCGTCATCGCCGAGAGTCGCCCGCCGGAGTTCGTCTCGATCAAGCACCTCGGGATCGTCAAGGACGGCGTCGAGGACACGACGAGTCCGGCGGCCATGGCGTGGGCTCCATCTTTCGAGAACTACACCTTCGTCGACGAGGGCGGCACGACGGAGGTGACCGCCGAGCTGGAGACGCCTCCCGACTTCGAGGCGTTCATGAACGAAGCCTGGCCGAAGGCGCTCGCGAAGCTGAAGGAGATCTGCGAGGGACCGGCGTCCCGCTGAGCCGACGGCCGGGCGGCCTCCGTCCCCTCGAAGCGCTCCCTTCCACGCGCGGGGCTATCCTCGCGCGGAGGCAGGTCCCGCGCATGAGCATCCTCGACGCCATCGGAAACACATCCCTCGTCCGCCTCCGCAGGCTCGTCCCCGCGGGTTCCGCGGACGTCCTCGTCAAGCTCGAGGGGGAGAACCCGACCGGGAGCATGAAGGACCGGATGGCGCTCGCCGTGATCTCGCGCGCCGAGGCCGACGGCCGGCTCCGGCCCGGCGGCACGGTGGTCGAGTACACCGGAGGGAGCACCGGGACCTCGCTCGCGTTCGTCGCCACCGCGAAGGGCTACCGGATCCGGATCGTCACCTCCGACGCCTTCAGCCGCGAGAAGCGGGACCACATGGTCGCGCTCGGCGCCGAGCTGACGCTCGTCCCGAGCGAAGGGGGCCTGACGACGAAGAAGCTGATCCTCGACATGATCGCGGCCGCCCGCGAGATCGCCCGCGAGCCGGGGACCTTCTTCACGAACCAGCTCGAGAACGTCGACGCGATCGCCGGGTACGTCCCGCTCGCCGAGGAGCTCCTCGAGAGGACGGGCGGTGAGGTCGACGCCTTCGTCCACTCCGTCGGGACGGCGGCCTCGCTGCGCAGCATCGCGGCCGTCCTGAAGGGTCGACGCCCCGCCGTGCGGATCGTCGCCGTCGAGCCCGCGGAATCGTCCGTCCTCCTCGGGGGCCCGGCCGGCCCGCACAAGATCGAGGGGGTCGGCATCGGCTACACGCCGCCGCTCTGGGAGCCCTCCCTCGTCGACGAGGTCCTCGCCGTCCCGACGGAGGAGGCGAAGGAGATGGCGCGGCGCCTCGCGCGCGAGGAGGCGCTCTTCGCCGGGACCTCCACCGGGGCGAACGTCGTCGCGGCGCTCCGCGTTGCCGCGCGCCTCGGGGCGGGAGCGACGGTCGCCACCCTCGCCTGCGACACCGGGCTCAAGTACCTCAGCACTGACGTCTACCGTCGCTCCTGAGGCAGGGCCGGCGTCGGCTCGCGAAGCCTCCCGGCCTCCCACACCCGCCGCCGAGCCGCTACGATCGGCGCGTGATCACCTTCTTCACCCCGCTGCACGAAGGCCACGCGCCTCGCTACGAGTACTTCCGCGGCGAGCGGGTCCCCTGCTTCGAGTCCCCGGTCCGCGCCCGCTTCGTCCACGACGCGCTCGTGGAGCACGGACACGAGCTCCGGACTCCCGACACCGACTCGGCACAGCTCCTCGCGCGGCTCCACTCGCCGCGCTACCTCGCGTTCCTCGAGTCCGCCTGGAGCCAGTGGCTCGCGCGGGACCCGGCGAACGCCGCCGTCCAGCCGTTCCCGTCCGTCTGGCCGGTCCGGACGCTCCGGAGCGACGTCGAGCCCGACGACTTCGTCGCGCGCCTCGGCCTCTACTCGATGGACAACGGGACGCCGCTCGCGGAAGGGACCTGGGCCGCCGTGAAGGCCGCTGCCGACGCCGCCGCGAGCGCCGCCGAGGCCGTCGCAGCCGGGGAGCGCTGCGCGTTCTCGGCGACGCGTCCCCCCGGGCACCACGCGGGCGCCGACTTCATGGGGGGCTACTGCTTCCTGAACAACGCCGCCGTCGCCGCCGAGGCGCTCCTCCTCCGCGGGTCTACGCGCGTCGCCCTCCTCGACGTCGACTACCACCACGGCAACGGCACGCAGGGCCTCTTCTACGGCCGGTCCGACGTCTTCTTCGCGAGCCTCCACGCCGACCCGCGCTTCGAGTACCCGTTCTACCTCGGACACGCCGACGAGACGGGCGAAGGCGCCGGAGAAGGCTTCAACCTGAACCTCCCGCTCCCGGCCGGCACGCGCGGGCCGGAGTGGCTCGCGGCCCTGGAGACCGCATCTTCCCGGGCGGCGGCGGCCGGCGCGGAGGCTCTCGTCGTCTCGCTCGGCCTCGACACGTTCGCCAGAGACCCGCTGACGAAGTTCGCGCTCGAGCGGGACGACTTCCGTCACCTCGGAGAGCGCCTCGCGCGGCTCGGCCTCCCGACCGTCCTCGTCCTCGAAGGGGGCTACGCGGCCGCCGAGCTCGGCGCGAACGCGGCGGGCGTCCTCGAGGGCTTCGAGGGCGCCTGACGGACGGCGGCGGTGCGATCACCTCTCCTGGCGTGCGTCCGCCGCCCGACCTCCGTCGGCCCGCCGTGATTCGCGGCGCGCGGGCCGCCCTTCGCTCCCTCGCGGCCGTCCTCCTCGAGCCGTCCGCCCCGCGCGACGCGCTCGACCGAGCAGCGTCGTCGCTCCACGGACTCCTGCTCCACGTGTCGGACCTGGAGCACGACCCGGAGTCACTCCTCGAATCGACGCTCCCTTCGGGTCGGGCGCTTTCCCCGCTCGAGGCCGGGCGCTGCGCGCTCGACCCGGTTCGGACCGCTGTCCTCCTCCGGGGCGTGAGGGCCGCGATCGCGGCGGCGCGGGAGCACGCCCGCGGACGGCGGATCGAGGTCCTCTACGCCGGTTGCGGTCCGTTCGCGCCGCTCGTCCTCCCTCTCCTCGTCCTCGAGGAGGCCATGGACCTTCGGGTCACGTTCCTCGACGTCCACGTCGCGGCCATCGCCGCACTCCGTCGCGTCGTGGAACGTCTCGAGGTCGGCGTCGCCGTCGCGGACGCCCTCGTCCGCGACGCGGCGGCCGACGCGCCGGTCCGCGGGACCGCCGTCGACGTCGTCGTCGTGGAGGCCATGCAGCGGAGCCTCGGGCACGAGCCGCAGGTCGCGATCGTCCGGAACCTCGTTCCGCTCCTCGCCCCCCATGGCGCTCTCGTACCGGAGAGGATCCGCGTCGACCTCGTCCTTTCGGACCCCGAGGTCGAGATCGCCGACGGCTTCGCCTCGGCCCGCGCGGAGGCGACGCGCATCCCCGTCGGGACGGTCTTCGAGCTCTCGCGACGGAGCGTCTCCGCCCCTCTCGACGCCGACGGGTTCCTTCCGCCCGTCGACGTCACCCTTCCCGTCCCGATCGGCCCCGGCGCCCGGCCGATGCTCTTCACGCGGGTCGACGCCTTCGGAGCTCACACGCTCGCGACCGCCGCCTCGGGTCTCACCGTTCCCGAGCCTCTCTGGCGGGTTCCCGACCTCCCTGCCGGGAGCCGTCTCGCGTTCCGCTACCGGCTCGGAAGCGCTCCCGGCCTCGCGTGGTCGTCGCCGGCCCCGCCCTGAGCCCGACCGCGCACCGCCCGTGGACCCCGGCGCGCCCCGGGCGCTACGCTCCCGCCGTGCACTCCGACCTTGCCTCGACGCTCGCGGACTCCCGCTCCGCGACGACCCGGTGGCTCGCGCTCGTCGAGCCTCTCTCCTCCGAGCAGGCGAACTGGCGCCCCGCTCCCGACCGCTGGTCCATCGCGCAGGTGCTCGGCCACCTCGCCGCGACGACCGGACCGCTCACCCCGGCCCTCCTCGAGGCCGGCACGAAGGCGCGCGCCGCGGGCCGGGTCTCCGACGGCCCGTTCCGGTACGGGCCGATGGCCCGGTGGTTCCTCCGGTCGCTGGCCCCCGCCGGCGCGCGACCCCTCCCCGCACCGAAGATCTATCGGCCCTCGGCCTCGGCGCTCGACCTCGCCGAGGTGACCCGGCGATTCCTCGTGGCCCAGCGCGCGTTCGAGAGCGCGGTGGAGGCCGCCGACGGGCTCGACCTCGCCCGGGTCAGCGTCGCCTCCCCGGCCCTTCGCGTCCTCCGGCTCCCGCTCGGCGTCTGGTGCCTCTCCACCGCGGCCCACACCCTCCGCCACCTCGCCCAGGCCGAGCACGTCCGCGCCGACTCCCGCTTCCCGAAAGTTCGCCGGGATTGGTGCCAGGCGTGAAATCGTGTAGTGTTCACAACACTACACGATTTCACGCCTGACCCCGGCCGTCGGGGGCGTCCGACTTAGGATCGCGGTCCATGAGCAGCGTCCGTCCGGTCTCCGGGACCTACAGTCGTCACTTCGCTCCCTACATCGCGCTCGTGACCGAGCCCGACGTCCTCGCCGTCCTCGAGACACGGGGGGCTGCGTTCGAGGCGGCGCTGCGCCGTCTCCCGGCCGCGGCGGCGCGCTCGCGCTACGCCGAAGGGAAGTGGAGCGTCGCCCAGGTCGTCGGGCACGTCGTCGACAGCGAGCGGGTGTTCGGCTACCGGGCGCTCGCCACCGCCCGCGGCGAGAAGGCCGCGCTCCCGAGCTTCGACGAGGACGCCTATGCCGCCGCAGCCGGGCACGACGACTGCCCCCTGGACGAGCTCCTCGACGAGCTCGCGGCGCTCCGGCGGAGCCACGTCCTGATGTTCCGCCACCTCGACGGCGCCGCCTGGGACCGCCTCGGGCTCGTGGGAGGGCACCCGAACGCCGCCCGCGCCTGGGCGTTCGTCATGGCGGGGCACCTCCGCCACCACGCGAACGTCCTTCGCGAACGCTACGGCGTCGCGGTCGAGGCATGAGAGGAGCGTCGAGCCACGGGGCGCGATCGCTCCGGCCGGCCGCGACCAGCTTCGTCCTCGTGAGCCGATCCGCAACAGGCCCCGTCCGGGCCCGGAGGTCGTCGAACGCATGAAGCACCTGCCGCACCTCTTCGAGAACAACCGCGCCTGGGCCGACGGCCTCCGCCGGGACGACCCGGAGTTCTTCACCCGCCTCTGCCGGCAGCAGGCGCCCCCGTACTTCTGGATCGGCTGCTCGGACAGCCGCGTCCCGGCCAACGAGATCACGGGGCTCCTCCCGGGCGAGCTCTTCGTCCACCGGAACGTCGCGAACCTCGTCGTCCAGAGCGACCTGAACGCCCTCTCCGCGCTCCAGTTCGCCGTCGACGTCCTCCGGGTGAAGCACGTCGTCGTCTGCGGGCACTACGGCTGCGGCGGCGTCCTCGCGGCGCTCAGGGGAGAGCGGCACGGCCTCGTCGACAACTGGCTCCGGCACGTCGCCGACGTCCGGGAGAAGCACGACGCGCAGCTCGGCCGGCTCGGCCCGGAGCGCGCGGTGCGAGACCGCCTCTGCGAGCTGAACGTCGTCGAGCAGGTCCGGAATGTCGCCTCGACGACGATCGTCCGCGACGCCTGGGCGCGCGGGCAGGAGCTCTCGCTCCACGGCTGGGTCTACGCCCTCGAGGACGGCCTCCTCCGCGACCTCGGCGTCTCGGCGAAGGGAGAGGCGGAGCTCACCGAGGCGTACGCGCACGCCGTGGCGGGACGGCCCGACGGCGTCGCTCCGCCCGCCGGGGAGAGGGGCCCCTGAGCGTCCGTCAGTAGTACTCGGCCAGGACGAGAGTCCTCTCCGTTCCGTCGGCGAGGGTGAGGCGGACCTTCGTTCCCGCCCGCGCTTCGGACCAGCGGGCCTCCGTTTTCCACGAGTCGGGCCCGGCCGGTTCGCCGTCCAGCGCCGTGACACGCTCGCCTTCCTTCCACCCCGCCGCCGCGGCCGGGCTTCCCGGCGCGACATGCTCGACGACGAGGGCCCCGGCGGTCCAGTCGAGGTCGAGCCCGGTCTTGTCCTTCGGGAACGGCGCGCCGAGGAGAGGCCCCGGCTCGAGCCAGAGGGCGGAGCGCGCGTAGTCGAAGAGGACCCGGAAGCGCGCGAGGATCCCCGCGCCCAGGTTCCCCTCCTGCCGCTTCGTGTCGAAGGCGCCTCCCACGTCGGTCGTCTGGAAGGTGGCCGGCACGTTCCGCAGCTCGTAGCCGGCGATGGAGACCGAGCGGAGCGTCGCGAGCTTCGAGAGGGTGGCGCCGCCGACGCCGCCGCCCCGTCTCTCGGAGACCGGGCGCCCTTCGAGGAGCCGCCGCGCGTCGGCGTAGTGCCGGAAGACGGAGAGCGCGCCTCCCTGGCCCGTGTCGAGACCGACGACGACCGGCTCGTCTCCCTCGATCGAGATCCGGAGGCTCTTGTGCCCGTCCTCGGCCGGAAGGAGGTCGACCTTCCGGCCGGGTCCCTCGTACCGAAACCTCGCCGCGTCGTGGAGTCGCAGGCGCGAGAGAGGGTAGTCGAGGTCGACGACGAGGGCGTGGAAGAGCTCCTTGCCGAGGATGACGGGGAGCGGCCGGCCGAGCCTTCGCCCGACGTCGGAGAGGTCGATGACGGCGGCCGACATCGGGCCGACCTCGACGCCGGCCACCTTCAGCGTGAGCCCCGCGACGAGGCCGGCCCCGACGTTCCCGCCCGTTCCGCGCGCCTCCAGCTCCCCTTCGGGGCGCAGCTTCAGCTTCTCCGCGAGCGCCCGGTCGACGACCGTCATCCCGGCACCGGAGTCGAGGACGACGTCTGTGGGAACGCCGTTCAGCTCTCCCGGGAGAAAGACGTATCGCTTTCGATAGAGGTCCACCGGCACCCAGTCCGTCGTCGTCCGGCCCGCCGGGAGACGAACGAGCGAGCCGGCCGGGACCGGCGGCGCGAAGAGAGCGTCGTCGAGCCCTCGGTTCAGGGCGACGGTCTCCCAGGTCAGGCTCTGCGCCTGCCGGGCCGTCTCTCCCTCGATCTCCTGCCTCGTGGCGACGCGGACCCCGTCCACGACCTTCACGTCCGAGGAGGTGGTCCAGGTCGTCCGTCCGTCCTCGACGTTCCTCTCGTAGCGCGATTCCCCCGTCGACGGGTCGACGAGGAGGTCGTACGTGTCGCCGTCCGGGTAGGCGAAGCGGAGTACCGACCAGACGCGGCCGCCCTTCGTCTCGGCGCCGGCCACGCTCACGGCCGCTCCTTCTCCACGCAGATGGCGGCCGAAGGTCCGGCCGAGCGTTCGCCGCAGCCGCGTCACCTTCTCGCGCCCCATTGGCTCGATCTGCCCGCTCGCGTTTCGCTCCCACCCTTCCTCTCCCGAGAGGACCTCGACGCTCCGGAGGACCTTCAGGTCGATCTCCGTCCGCTGTCGATCGTCCCGTCGCGCCCTGACCGCGAGGCTTCCGGAGAGGCCGGAGATGCGAATCGTCCCGTCGAGCGACAGGTCGCTGAAACCGTCCAACGCTGCCCATCCGCCCAGCCACGCGACGTGCTTCTCGACGAGCGCCGCGGCGTCGGGCGGAACGGCGGTTCCCGCGGCCGCAGCCGGCTCGGCGGAGAGGCGACCCGGAACGAGGAGCTGCCACAGGGAAAGGACGAGAGCCGAGAGGGGTCGACGTGATCGACGTGTCATTCTGGTTCTCCGGGCTCCGTCGCCCCGGCGCCCCGTCCGGTCCGCTCCTTCAGTCGCCGCAGGCCGGGGGGCCGGCTCGAAAGGAGGGAGATCCCGACGAGGGCGTCGGAGTCGGTGAGCGAGTCGCGGGCCTTCCACGCGGTGTGGAGGAGCTCCATGGCGACGTGGTTGTGGTGGAGGCAGGAGAGGAACGTGCTCCGGCTCCAGACCGCCTGGTGGACGGCCTCGAGCGCGGGGTCGAAGAGCGCGAGCAGGTGCTCCTCGGCGTCGACGACGAGGGAGAGCTGCTGGCCGGGCCATTCCGTCAGGGCCCTCCGGAAGTCGGGCTCGACGACTTCCGCGACGCCGCGCAGGTCCCTGCGACCGTACGTCTTCACGACCACCCGGACGCCGCGGGATGCGGCCGCCTCGAGCTCGGGCGCGAGGAGGTCGAGCGGCCCCGGGAAGAGGTCTGCGAGGACGATCTCGCAGGCCCGCCCGAGCATCGCGCGGGCCCGCTCGAAGACCTGGTCGCGGGCGCCGAGGGTGTAGACCCTCTCGTCGGCCGTCTCGGTGAATCGCCGGGCGAGCGCGGCCCGGGCCGCCTCGCGCCTCTCCCTCGCGCGCCGTTCGAGGCCTGCCAGCAGCTCGTCGGGCGGCACCGCCCGGATCAGGCGATTCCCCCCGTCGTCCACCTGGACCGCCCCCTGCTGCACGAGGGAAGCGATCGCCTTGTAGGTGTTCGCCGTCGGCTTCCCGATCGCGTGGCTGATCCGGTAACCGGTGGCCGCCTCTCCCTGGACGAGGAACGCATAAACGAGCGCCTCGATCTCGGAGAACCCGAGCTCCTGGAGTGCGTTAGCGACCTCCTCGTCTATACTAGTAGCCATTGCAACTAATAAAATGGGGCGCGACTGGCGGCTTGTCAAGGGGCGAACGACCGGCGACGTCGCGATTGCAGCCAGGATTCCCTTGGCCGGACGATCCGCCGTTCAGCGCAGGACGAGCGGCACGAGGAGGAGGACGCCCGCCGGGACGACGACGCAGGCGAGGAGATTCAGCCGGAAGCCGGCCCGGACCATCTGCGTGACCGGCACGAGCCCCGAGCCGTAGACGATCGCGTTCGGTGGAGTGGCGACTGGCAGCATGAACGCCATGCTGCAGCCGAGCGCGCAGCCGAGCGACGGCTCGAGGGGCGAAACACCGGCCACCTGAGCGCTCGCGATCGCGAGGGGGATCAGCATCGTGGCGGCGGCGGTGTTCGACGTCACCTCGGTGAAGAAGATCGAGAAGACGCTGAAGACGATCGTCAGGCCCGCCAGGGTCGAGACGCCCGTCGCTCCGACGAGGCCGTGCCCGAGCGCGGCGGAGAGGCCCGTCCGGAACATCGCGGCGCCGAGGGAGAGCCCTCCGCCGAAGAGGAGGAGCGTCCCCCAGTCGATCTTCGCCGCCTCGTTCCAGCCCATCGCCCTGCCGCGGCCCGCGCCGCCCGGCAGGACGAAGAGGAGGCTCGCGCCGAGGACGGCCACCGCTCCCTCGGGGAGCGCGCGGCCGAGGGAGAGCGCGACCGGGTGCTCCGCGCCGAGGACGAGCGCGAGGAGCCCCGGGCCGACCCAGCAGGCGACGGTCGCGAGGACGGCCACCGCCACGCTCCGCTCCCCGGCGGTCCAGGGCCGCCTCGCTTCGGGCTCTGCGGCCGCGGGAAGCAGCGGTCCCGCCGCTCCCCCTTTCGTCCCCAGGACGAGGGCCGCCCCCCCGACCATCGCGAGGAGGATCGGGAGCGAGACGAGGAGCCACGGGACGAAGCCGACGCGGACCCCGGCGAGCGTCGAGAGCTGCCCGATCGCCACGAGGTTCGGCGGCGAGCCGACGGGCGTCCCGACGCCGCCGACGGAGGCGCCGTAGGCGCAGGCGAGGAGGAGGGCCCGGGCGAGCGGCGAGCGGCCCGCCCCCTCCGAAAGCGACCCGAGCGTGCCGAGGGCGATCGGGTAGAGCATCGCCGTCGTCGCCGAGTTCGAGAGCCACATCGAGAGCGCGGCGGAGAGTGCGAGGAACGTGACGACGACGCGGCGCGGGGACGCGCTCGCCGCCGGGATCGCCAGGATCGCCCGCGCGATCCGGCGGTCCAGCCCGTGAGCGTTCATCGCCCCCGCGAGGAGGAACGACCCGAGGAAGAGAAAGATGATCGGGTCGCCGAACGCCGCGAACGCCTCCTTCGCCGTCGCCACGCCGAGGACGACGGTCAGCGCCGGGCCGAGGATCGCCGTCGCGGGGAGCGGCGCCGCCTCGGTGATCCACCAGACGAGGACCCACGCGACGACGGCGAGGAGCTTCGCCGCCGGGACCGGAAGCGCCGCGGGCGGGAACGCGAGGAGGAAGGCGAACGCGAGCGGGCCGAGGACGAGGCCGACGCTCCGCCGCCTCCTCTCGAAACGCTCTTCGGCCTCGGAGAGGCGCCCCTCGGCAGGGGTCGAGGCGGGGTCCGGGACGTGGGCCGGCAACGTCGCACTCGAGTCTATGCCCGCGCGGACGCGCGGTGCGTCGTCTTCCGTCTCCGCGCGCCTGGCGCGCCCCTCCGCTATCGTGCGGCCATGCACGCCTCGGCCTCCGTCCCCGCCCGCTTCTCTCGCCATCGCGAGCTCCACCGGACCGACCGCGTCGGGTGGCTCCGGGCCTCGGTCCTCGGCGCCAACGACGGCCTCATCTCCACGGCCAGCCTCGTCGTCGGCGTCGCCACGGCCGGCTCCCCGTCCGGCACCGTCGCCGTATCCGCCGTCGCCGGGCTTCTCGCCGGGGCGATGTCGATGGCCGCCGGGGAGTTCGTCTCGGTCAGCTCGCAGGCCGACACGGAGAGGGCCGACCTCGCCCGGGAGCGGCACGAGCTCGAGACGGACGAGGCGGGCGAGATCGCCGAGCTCGCCGGGATCTACGTCGCCCGCGGCCTCGACCACGAGCTCGCCGAGCGGGTCGCCGTCCAGCTCATGGAGCACGACGCCCTCGGCGCCCACGCCCGCGACGAGCTCGGCATGCACGAGGCGACCGCCGCCCGGCCGCTCCAGGCCGCTCTCTCCTCGGCCGCCGCCTTCGCGGCGGGAGCCGTCGTCCCCGCGCTCGCCGCGGCCTTCGTTCCTGCGCGGCTCCTCGTCCCGGTCGTCGTCGCGGCGACGCTCCTCCTCCTCGTCGGCCTCGGGGGCCTCGCCGCGAAGGTCGGCGGCGCCTCGGTGACGACCGGGGCTGTCCGCGTGACGTTCTGGGGAGCGCTCGCCATGGCCGTCACGGCGGCCGCCGGCGCGCTCTTCGGCGCCGTCGGCTGATCGGCCGCCCGCGAGGCGCCGCCCGGGAGAATCGAGACCTGACCCCTATAATCGACCCATGCCCCGCTACGTCGGATTCCTCCGGGCCGTGAACGTCGGCGGGCGGGTCGTGAAGATGGAGCGCCTCCGGCAGCTCTTCGAGGAGACCGGCTTCACGGGGGTCTCCACCCACCTGGCGACCGGGAACGTCCTCTTCACGGCGGGGCGCGGCCGGAGCGCGACGCACGAGACGAAGCTCGAGAGGGCGCTCGGGGCGGGGC
>CAZWRQ010000018.1:0-31377 GCA_964636395.1 uncultured Holophagales bacterium | reverse complement strand
GCTCGAGGCGCGCCTCGAGCGCCTTCATGTACAGGAAGTCGTCCCTCCCGTCTCTGTAGCGCAGCCAGCGGACCGTCGGTCGCCAGCCGTGCTCCGCCGTCGGATAGACGGCGGCCGCCTTGTAGTTCCACGGTAGGTAGACGTACGGCACCGTATACGAGACGTAGAGCATCTCCTCCTGGTACTTGGCACAGGCGCCCAGTCGCCAGAGCTGGTAGCCGGCCGCGAGACGGGAGTCGCCCGTATTGTGAGCGCCGAACCGGTGCCCCAGGGAC
Organism: uncultured Holophagales bacterium; assembly: GCA_964636395.1. Classification (GTDB taxonomy): domain Bacteria; phylum Acidobacteriota; class Thermoanaerobaculia; order UBA5066; family UBA5066; genus UBA5066. The sequence continues at coordinate 31,102 of CAZWRQ010000018.1, read as the reverse complement.
GCCACATGCGAAAGGAGCTCGTCGCGGATCGGCGTGGCGGGACTCGCGAGGACGATGTCGTGGTGCTCGGGCGCGGACTCCCTCCCGATCGGCCCGTTCAACGTGCAGAGCGTGCTCCCGCCTGCCTCGTGAACGATTCTCGCCAGCTCGTTTCCCTTCTCGACGCCGATCTCACCGAAGTTGTCCGCCTCCCCGCTCCCGTACCAGTAGTGCTTTGGATAGCCGCTCCGCCGGCAGATCGCCTCGTACTCCCGGATGCACCGCACGAGGTCTGCCCGATCCACGGCGGTCATTTCGTAGCCTCGCGCGTCTCCGAGCCGGTACGGCAGCCGCCACCCGGCCTTCGACCAGAAGGTGACGGGCCAATGGAACTGGATCCAGTCGCGCGCATTCCCTTCCGTCATGACGAGGCGATACCACCAGTCCATCTCCCGGGCCTGCTCGGCCGTCTGCGTGTAGTGCCGCTGGCCGGGTCCTCCCGTGATCCGGCCCCAGCCGGCCGCGGGCGAGAAATAGCCGGCGCTGAACCCGTACCGGCCGACGAACCGGACCCGGCTCTCGACCGCTCGGCGGACCGCCTCCGTATCCGCCTCCTCAGGGAGCGAGTCCGGCCACCCCCGGTAGGTCGTCTGGAACGTGAACGACACCGGGTCGTCCGGGAGGTTCCACGGCAGGACGCGCAGGACGAGCGTGAGACTCCCGATCGCTCGTCCCTCGCTGCGAACGGCCACCGGCGCGCGGTATTCACCCGGAGCGGCGTCTTGCGGCACGCGGAGGTCGAGGACGAACACCCTCGGCACGCCCGGCTCGTAGTCGGTGGGGCCGCGAACGAGGAGGACGTCGCTCTCCGGATCGAGGTCCGCGTGGCGGCCGCCACGAGTCGCGCCGCGCTCGGTGTAGCGCTCCGACCAGAGGTCGGCGTGCCGGGCCGTGACGATCGTCGCTCCCCCGGGACCCACGAAGTCTCCGACGTCGACGCTGAGCTGGCGCAGGAGCCTCAGCGGGAGGACGCCGAACCGGAAGGGCTCCTGCTCACCCCGCGCCGCGAAGATTCCGATCGAATCGGTGACCTCGTCCACCGAGGGACGCGTCCAGGGGAAGACCCGGTCATCCACCTGCTTCCGGAAGACGAGGAACCCGCGGTCTACGGCCACGGGCGCGAGGGGCGGCATCGGCTCGTCGGGTTTCGGCTGCCAGGCGTAACGGAGGTCGAACTGCCTCCGGCGCTCCCGTTCGACCTCGGCGAGGATCGAGGTCATCGCCGCCTCGTCCGCACCGGGCAGCGCGACGAGAGCTGTCAGGACGACGTTCTCCATCTCCAGGTCGAGGCGACCGTCTCGGACCTCCACGACGAACTCGTACTCGTCGAGGATCGGCTGGACTTGTCGCTTCCAGCGGTCCGTGTCCTTGCGCAAAACCTCCGTCTCGCCCCGGAGCCACCACCGCTCCGTCGAGACCGTGGCGAAGGTCACGCGCTCTTCCACGACGGGCGCGCCCTCCGCCCGCACCTGGAAGGAGGCCCGCGTCCGGCGAAGGCCCTCGGCCGCATCTCCGACCCAGAGGTGGACGCGGACCTTCCCGTTCGGGACCCGGATCGAAAGAGCCCCCTTCCAGCAGGTCATCGATCGGTCGAGGAGCGAATCCGGCGGAACGGAGACGCGGTGATCGTCGTCGTAGACCCAGGCCGTGAGCTTCGTCGTGTCGGTCCAGCCCCATCCTCGGTGCGCATCGAGCCGGGACGACGGAGTCACGTCGACGAACTGCGGGAAGGCGTCACGCCCTTCGGCGATCGGCTCTCCGCCGAACGCGAGCCGAATCGCGCGACCGTCGGAGTCCGCCCGGGCCGTCATCCCGACGGCGAGGATCGCCACCGTCAGGGCGGTCCGGAACACGATCGGACGCCTCATCTCGGCGTCACTCCGGACTCGCGAACGGATCCGGAAGGACCGTGAGGTCCGTTTCCTGGCGGGCCACGACCTCGCCGGGGTCTTCTCGGCTGAAGACGGTCAAGGCGATGCGATAGCGGCCCGGGCTCATCTCTCCGAGCCTCAGCTGTCCCTTCCAGCGGGCTGCCCGACGCGCGACGTCGTGGAGCTCGGCCATTCGGCGGCCGTCCGTCGCCGTGACCGTGGCGTGAATCCGAAAGCCCTCGTCCCAGCCCTCCACGCGCTCACCGCGCACGGTGCACCGGTCTCCGTCGCGACTCTCGAGGTCGACTCGGGCCCGGTAAAGGTATCGAGCGTCCGGGCTCTCCCAGAAGAGGCCGATCGTGTCGCCCGGCTGCGCCACGTCCGTGTCGATCCCGATCCGGGCGGTACTCGCAAGCTCCGGAGGAAGCTGCATGTGGACTTCGTCCACGTAGCACGGACCGTCATAGGAGAAATCCAATGAGTAGCGCGAGGCGGACCAATCCGCGCGGACGCGTCCCTCGACCGCAAGCTCGTACCAGGAGCCGGCCGGAACGCCGCCGAAGGGGTAGTGGGCCGCGTAACCCTTCTCTCGGAACGCGTTCGGGAGCGAGACCCCGAGAGATCGCCCGGAGAGGCCCGAAGCGGCGAACAGCTGCTGATAGAGCACGAGGCGCCGTCCCGCGATCCCCGGTTCCCGTCTCAGCAGACCGTCGACCGAGACGAGGCGTCCTCCGCCCGGATGCGTCAGCCGGAGGCACTGGCGCTCTGTCCCGCCGGGCCTCGGCGCCCGACCCCACGTCTCTCGCCCGTTCCGGACCTTCCAGGCGTAGAGGTCCGGTCGACCGTCGCGGTCGCCGTCGACCTCGAAGCGGGAATCTTCGACGACGTCGATCCACCAGGGCCGGATGACGCGATTCGGACGCTCCTGCAGGGCGCTCCGATCGCCCGAAACGTCGAAGTAGAGATCGAAAGCCGTACTTCGCGGCGCCGGACGGAACGACAGATAGCCGAGGCGACGAAGCTGGCCGTCCGCAACGGGGGACTTCGCACCGACGTAACCCGTGACCTGTGGCACCGGCTCGCCGTCTGCCAGCTCTCTGTCCCCGTACCGGTAGTCGAGAGAGAACGGGAGCTCTTCTGATCTCCCCCGCGGCACGAGCCGAAGAGACTCGGTGACGACGGCGCCGCCCGCGCGGCGCCCGACCTCTTCCAGGTCCAGGAAGAACGTCTGCGTCCCCGGGTCCGGCGCGGCTCGCTCCCCACGCGGAACGACCAGAACGACCCGATGGGAGCGCTCCGGTTCCGCCCACGGAACGCGCGAGGACTCCGGCTCGCCCGCCTCCGCTCGTACCGAGCCGAGCGCGAGGAGCACGATTGCGGCGGCTCTGGAGACGCCAGGAGGACACGGCATCGACATGTTTCGGGCCTGTAGCGGCTCCCCTCGTCGCACCCGGTGAGGGAGGCCCACCGCGACGCGCGCTCGAGCCTTGCGCCAGCGTTCAGCGCAGGCCGGCCGACCGAATCAGGAAACCGAGCGCGAGGGCTCTGCTCAGGACCTCCTCGTCCCGGACGACGCTCTCCCGGGAGATCGGGATGCCCACGTCTGCGACGGCCTCGAGACACCCCCGGAGGATCGCGCTCCGCGTCACGATCGCCGGGACGCCGCTCGTGTCGTTCGGGGCGTTCCCGCGTCGCCCCCGGAGGGAGGCCTTCAGCGCCTCCGGAAGGAACCCGCGAAGCCAGTGACCGGGCCGCCCTCGCGCAGCCCGGCGCGTCAGGGCGTGCCCATAGCTGGAGGGGACCTCCGCCACCGCCCGGTCCAGGCTCTCGATCATCGCCGCCTCGAACTCCCCGGCGAGGCCGAGGTGGGGAACGACCGCGCAGGCCGCCCTCGCCACCTGGTCCTCGAGGAACGGGCTCAGGAAGTACGTGAGGCGGTTCTCGATGTTGTTGCGGAGACCCGGTCCCCCGGGCACCCACGCCTCCGCGTAGAGCCGCTTCCACGTCGCCCGGTCACCTCGGTCACCAGGCCGCTTTCCAACGAGGGCCGACAGCTCGGCGACGACTCCGGCGACGACGCTCTCTCTCCGATCCGGGCAGATCGCGAGAAGACCGCGCTCCCGGAAGAGGAACCGTCTCACCAGGTCCGCGACGGTCCCAGAGCGCTTCAGGAGGTGGATCTCGTTCCGGTACTGCTCGCCGCCGATGCCGTTCAGCCCGAGCCGGATCTCGCCGAGGACCTTCAGGCGGTGCTCGCGCGTCCGATAGGGCGAGAGCCAGCCCAGGTTGACCCGGGCCTGTCCGTCGCACACGTGAAGGCTCTCTTCGAGCCGCTGGACGATCTCCTCTTCCCCCAGCGTCTCGACCGGCGAGACGGGGACCTCCTTCAGCGGGACGCCGGCCTGCCGGGCGACCCTTCGAGCGATGTCGACGTCCTTGTCGAAGCCGCTCTTCCAGAGCGTGTGGACGGACATCGGCGCCCCGAGGCCTCGCGCGAGCAGGAGGAGGAGCCGGCTGTCGTACCCCCCGGACAGCCCGAGCTCCACGCCGAAGGCCGCCGCCGTGCTCGCGATCTCCCGGAAGTACCGTCCCAGGGTCTCCGCCTGCCGCGCCACCTCGTCGGCTAAGCGCTTCCGGGGCCGGGATTCGAGCTCGGGCTCGGGCCGCCGCATCCGTACGACACCGGAGATCGCGTCCTCCGTGCCTCCCGCGACGAGGCGCCGCACGCCCCGGATCTCCGTCTCCTGCCCGAAGAGGCAGCCGGTCGCGATGACCGCGATACACGTCTCCTCGTTCAGCCGAGCGCGGCCTCCCTTGGCCCCCACGCCCGCGAGGAACGAAGAGGTGACGAACCGGCCGTCCTCGTCCGCGTAGACGCCGAGCAGGGCGCGGGGGTCGGTCAGGAGGGAGAGCTGCCCCGCGCTCCATCGGAGGACGCAGTAGGTACCGAGGAGCCGCTCCCAGCAGACTTCGCCCCGCTGGAAGTCGCGGTGCAGCGCGACCGCACTCTCGGCGGGAGTGAGCCCCCGATAGACGAGCGTCCCGACGACGAACGTCATTCCGGTTGCCGGCTCGCCCGCGCTGAACCCTCCACCCCCGAGCTGCTTGCCGTAGAGGAGGAGCTCCCACCTCCCGAGCGGGAAACGCTGGGGCGGCGGGAGCCCGGCGCGGGCGAACGCCTCTCGCGCGCCGCTCGAGCCCCCCTCGTCATCCGCCGGGTGCAGGAAGAAACCGCCCATCGGGCCTCAGAGCGCTCCGTGCGCGGCGTAGAAGCGCCGAACGCGTTCGTCCCGCAGCAGGGGCACGTGGACCTGGAGGAGGTTCACGTCGGTGTTGCTGTTCCCCTCGATCACGGAGTAGCCCGTCTCGGTCACGACGACGTCCCACCCGACGTAGGGCAGCTGCGGGAAAGCCCCCGCGAGGCGGGTGATTCCCGTGAGGACCTCCCCCCAGCGCGGAACGCTCACGCCGACGATGGGCGATCCCGTATCCGGGTGGCGGTCACACCATTCGAGCGCGCCGCTCACCGGATAGCCGACGCCCGGCCCGAGCGCTCCCGTCTCCCTCACGAGGGCGCTCAACCCGCCTTGTGTCCAATTGTCCGCTGGGGCCGACCGTCTCGTTCCGAAGCGGTGTACGGCGACCGGAACGAAGGGCACGCCCTCATCCGGGTCGATCATCGTGACGACGCGAATCGAGTTCGTCGTCGCCGGAAAGATCTCCGCAGCGTAACGGGCCTGTTCGATGAACTCGGTCACGATGTAGCCGCGGAGCGCTGCGGCCCTCTCGCGGAACGCGCCATGCGTGAGCACGGTCCCGTTCAGGTCGACCCCGGCCGCCGTGTCGCGGACGATGAGCACGCCGTGCCCGCCACCGCCTCCCGGAGGCTTCAGGACCAGCGCTTTCCTCTGCCCGAGCAGCTCCAGGAGCCAGTCTTCCTTCGCCGCCACTCCACGCCCCTGCACCTGTCCGATCGCCGAGATCGAGGCCAGGATCCTCGGGACCGGCGCCCGGGGAGAGACGACAGCCTCGAACAGCTCCTTGTCGTCCAGCAGCAGGGAGTAGCGCCCGTCGATCCCGGGCGTCCTGAGGAACCGAGCGGCGTCCGAGAGATAGGCGCCCGCGCCCGTCTCGCCAATCCCGTAGATCACGGCCGACTCCGACAGGAAGCCCCGCCGCCACATCCTCAGACACGTCCGGAACGGCAAACGGAACGGTCGTTTTCGTTCCTTCTCGTACAGTCGCCGGAGGCGTGCCGCTCGGACCACGCCCCTTCGAACACGGCCCACGAGGGTCACCGCTCCCTCCCCGCTCCTCCCGCCGAGGAGCGTCTCTCCGCTGCGTGCGGCGTCCGGAGCCTCGCCGAGGTCATCGAGGCCGCGTGCCCGGTGATCGCTCCGACGACCATCCAGTGGAACGGGCTCAGGAAGTTCGGAGTGCCCGTTCCGAGGACCGCCATCGCGATCAGGATGGCCTTGTAGGTTCCGAGGAGGTACCTCTCATGGGCGCTTCTCGGGGCGCGCTCTGCCTTCGTGAGCCGTCTCCAGAGGCACACGTAGATGCCCAGGTAGACGAGCAAGCCGGGGAGCCCGGTCGTCGCGAGCGGTTCGATGTAGTCGGAGTGCGAGTACATCCCCGTGCGCGAGGCTGCGCCGAAGCCGCCGAGCCCGACGCCCGTGATCGGCTCGGAGAGGAACACCCGGATTCCAACGGCGTAGAGGCCGTATCGCGTCGTATCGAGCCTCGGGTCGCCGGCCGTTCGCTGGAACCTCGTTCCGAGGACCGTGTTGTCCAGGGCGGCCTGCGCGAGGACGACGAGCGCGACACCGACCGCGATCACGACGAGAGCGTTCAGCGGCCTCCTCCGCACCTGGCGGCCGAAGGCGAGCAGCGCCCACGCCGTCAGGAACGCCGCGACCGCGATGGCCGCCTTCCGGGAGCCCGAGGCGGCGACGAGGAGGAGCATGCCGGGGACGAGCGCCCACTGCCAGAGCCGCCTCCCTCCGCTCCGCTTCGGAAGAGTCGTCGCGGCCGCGCCCATCAGCCCGTAGAGGGCGAGCAATCCGGCGAAGTTCGCGTTCGACGTCGCCGAACGAATGCGCTGGTCCTGCGCCTGGAAGGCCGTCAGGGCCTCGCCGCTGGCCACCGAGTAGGCGATCGTCACGACCGCGAGGAGCATCATGCTGCCGAGGACGAGCGTCCCCGACCGCCTGCGCTGGGAGATCTCCGCGATCGCGAAGAAGAGAAACGCGCTCTGGACCAGCTGCCGAAGCACACGCCAGAACGCCTCCGGGTCGACCGCGACGATGGCCCCGCTCGCCGTGGTCCAGAGGACGAACAGGCCCAGGAGCGCGACCTCCGGCGTGAGGGCTCCGACTCTCCGCGTCGCGTACCAGCCCGCGATCAGGACGAGGAGAGCCCCCAGGAGCCGATTCACCCCGGCCAGCCCGGGGAAACTGTCGACGAAGAGCATTCCGAGGCAGAAAGCGACGAGAAGCGCGGAGACGACCCGCCGCTCGCCCGCCCGCTCCCGTCGAAGCCTCGGGACAGGCCACTTGAAGCCCGCCGTCCCGGGTCCCCATGCCGGAGCTCGGCCCCCGCTGGGGACCGGAGAGAGCTTCTGTGCTCGTGCTTCCGCCGTCATCGCGCGCACGGCCCCACGTCGGTGGCCGCTTCTCGAGGCGACGTCGCGACCGAGCGCCCGCAGGCGCCGGCCGCCCGGCAGCCCGAGGCCGGGACCAGAGAAGGCTGTTGCGTGGCGGTCATGGTGATTGGCGGGTCATTCTCTCGACGCGAGCTCCCGACACATCCCGCGCGAGGAGTGCCGCGACCCGGGAGCGAGCGCTCCGCCCTGGTCGATTCCGAAGGTGCCGGGCCGCCGGGAGGACCCCGCCGAGAACCCTCGGATCTCCTCCGAAGGGTTCCCGGCAGGGTCGCGAACCTACCTCTGACTACTCGAGGTTCCCGGCGATGATGGCGTTCGAGATGACGCCGCCCGGGGTGTAGAGCGAGGTGTCGAGACGGAGCGGGTAGGCCGCGTCCGCCGCGTGCTGCGCACGGACGAGACCGTCAACCTTGTAGAGAACGTTCGAGCCCTCGAGCTCGATGCGGAAGGTCGTTCCGGCGGTGTAGGGCCCGAGCCAGTACTTGTCGTTCCCGTGGTACGCGTACGCGTGACCGTTCGCGCACGCGTAGATCACGTAGTCGATCTCACTCCAATCGGTCGTGAGGTCGGTGTCGCCGAGGCCTGCCATCAGGGAGACGTTCGCCTGGGTAACGGTGAACTCGGCGTAGCCGTCGCCCGAGGCGATGGCCGCCTGGGAGGACGCGCCCGCGTTCCACTCCAGGTCGGGGAGGACCTTCGTCAGGGTGTTGCCCGAGTCCGACGCGCCGACGACGTTCTGCCAGACGACGCTCTGGATCGTGTTCGCGTCGATCAGGTCGCCCGCGATGACGGCGTTCGAGACCGCGGCGCCCGGGGTGTAGATCGACGAATCGAGGAGGAGCGGATAGTTCAGCGTCGCGGGCTGCTGCGCCTTCGTGACGCCGTTCACCTTGTAGAGGACGTCCGTCCCCTTGATCTCGACCCGGAAGACCGTGCCGGCGTCATAGCGCCCGAGCCAGTACTTGTCCCCCATGTGGAAGGCGTATGCGGAGCCGTTGCCGCAGACGTAGATCGCGTAGTCGATGTCTTCCCAGTAGGGACTGGAGTCGCCGTTGCTGAGTCCGGCCATCCAGTAGATGTTGGCGTCCTGGACCGTGAACTCGGCGTACCCGTCTCCGGACGCGATGGCCTTCGTCGAGGAGCCGCCCGACGTCCAGCGGTTGTCGATGCCCGTCTTCGTGAGGGTGCTCGAGCCGCCGCCGTCGTCCGAGAAGACCTTGTTCGTCCAGACGACGTCCTGGATGTGGACGACGTCGATGAGCGAGCCGGACAGGGCCGCGTCCGCGACGACCGCCCCCGGAGAGTAGAGTGAAGCGTCGAGGAGAAGCGGGTAGGTGAGGCCCCCGTGCGGATGCTGCGCGCGGACGATGCCGTCGACGCGGTAGATGACGTCCGCGCCCTGGATCTCGACGCGCACGACCGTGCCCGCGGAATACGGAGAGAGCCAGTACTTCCCGGTGTCGTCGTAGGCGTAGATCCAGCCGTTCTGGCAGAAGTAGACCGCATAGTCGATCTCGTGCCAGTCGGTATCGCCGTCAACGTCGTTCAGACCCGCCATCCAGGAGACGTTGGCCTGCGTGGCGGTGAACTCGGCGTAGCCGTTGCCCGATGCAATGGCCCGGGTCGAGGACGCGCCGGCGTCCCACCTCGTGTTCGACCCGGTCTTCGTGAGGTCGTTCCCCGCGGCGCTCGCAGCGACGAGGTTCGTCCACGTCACGTTCTCCTGCGCCTGGGCCGTGCCCGCGGCGAGCAGGACGAAAGCGGCCACGACACCAAGCCCGATCACTCTTCTCACGTTCTTCACCCTCCTGATCGTTGATGAGCGGAGCCCACTGGCCTGCCCCGCTCTCTGCATCTGGCTTATCAGTGACGACGACTGTTGGTCTGGAGGCGACGAATCCGACGCGACAGCGCTAGTCAGGCCTCCTTTCCGGCAAACGAGTTCTCCCCTGAACATCTGATGCTATCGGACTCCGGCCACGGCTGTCGAGAGCTCTCGCAGGAGGCCGCAATCGGGGTATTGGTCCCCGAGGCAGGTCCCCAAGCCCGGCTGACCGTCGCCCTGCGCCCGGTGTCCCCTGGCACGGGCCGGCTTGAGGCCGACGCTGAGCCCCCTCGGGACCCGAGGTCCCTCGCCTCCTCACGGCCGGCGTGCGTCTCCAACCCCCACCCCGACGCTCGGCGCCGGATGAGTCGCCCGGTACGTGCAGACCAGCCCGACGACGAACGTCAGGGCGCTCGCGGCGCAGAACCCCGAGCTGACGGCGACGAGCGGATCCGCTGGCCACTGCCGGACGAACCCGAGGGGGATCGCGAAACAGGCCGCGACCCGGAATCCGGTCGTGACTCCGATCCAGCGCCAGGCCTTCAGGCTGTTGAGGGCGGAGGAGTACATCGAGGATGAGAAGAAGGCCCCCGCGACCGACGTCCAGATCACCGCCGGTCCCGCCCCGGCATAGCTCGGGAACGCTCTGGCGGCAATCCAGGGAAAGACGAGGACGATCGCCGCGACGAGAGGTGCGACGGAAGCCAGACACCCCAGCGACGCGCGCCAGGCATGACGCCACAGCGCGTTCAGGTCGTTCTCCCGGCCGAGGTGGAACGCCATGCGGGCGTAGACGTACTGGGCGAGGGACGCCGGAAGGAGAGCGATGACGGCCTGCATGGCGGCTGCCGGAGCGTAGATCCCGACCGTCGTCGGTCCCGCCACCCAGAGCAGGATCGTCTTCGGGAACGTCCCGGCGACCGCGATCAGCCACCCGGCAGCGAAGAGGGGGACGCCGACCGCCATCAGCTCCCGGATGTCGCGGCCGTCGAGCCGCAGCGGCAGACGCATGGGCCGGCAGGCGTGGGTCGCCGCTCCCTGCACGATCGCGAGCAGGAGCGCCCGGAGCGGGACCCCCGGGTATCCCATGAGGAAGACGATCGGCAGAGTTCCGACGTTCAGGACGGCGAGACCGGCGTTCACTCCCGCCAGACGATCGAATGCCTGGTCGGCGCGGAAGGTCACCGCGAGGAAGTTCGTGTAGACGCTCACGCCGGCGACGACGAGGACCGCGGGCGCCGACTGGCGGATGACCGCGTCGCGTGCGAGCAGGAACCAGATCCCGGCCGCCCCGATCAGAACCGCCATCCCGATCAGCGCGAACGCCTGCGCCGACTCGGCCAGCCGCTTCCCCGACTCGTCCGACGCCCCCAGCCGGAAGGGGAGCTCCCGGTTCAGCCCGTGAGTGACCCCCGCCTGGACGATCCCCGCCCATGCCTGAACGATCAGGAGCGACTGCCAGACGCCCATCTCGCTCGGCGGGACCCACCGAAGCACGACGAACCCGGCGACCATCCCAGTGAAGGCGTGCGCCGAGGACGCGGCGCTGAAGCGCGCGAGCGTTCCGTGACGCGCGACGCGTCTCACGAGGGCGGCGCCCAGCGTCCGGCTCGGCCTTCCGGCGGGTGAGGTCCGCTCGCCGCCTCCCTCGTTCGCGGAAGGCTCGAGCGGACGCCCGTCCCCGGCGATCTCGGATTCGCGTGGCACGGCGTCGCCCTTACGCGCCTCGCGACGAGCCCGGTCGGGCACGCGAGATCAGCGAAGCGATCTCCTCCGATGCGCTCCCGGAGTCGAACAGCGAGGTCGGGTCGACGGCCTCGGGCCACCTGGCGGCCCGCGCGCACGCGACGATCGCCGCGGCCCGAGCGTCGGCGAGGACGTTCACACCGGCCTCGACGAGCTCGACCCATTCCGTCCGGGGCCGCAACGTGACACAAGGGACGCCCCGATACGCCGCCTCCTTCTGGAGCCCGCCCGAGTCCGTCAGAACGACTCGAGCCGCCTGAAGAAGGCATTGCGCTTCGAGGTACGGGAGCGGTCGCAGAATCCTCATCCGTTCGCCGGCCAGCCCGCCCAGCCGCGTGCCGATGCGGGGATGAGCGGGCCAGACGACCGTCAGACCGTCCCTGGAAAGCGCGGAGAGCCCCTCGACGATCTCCGCCCAGCGCTCGGGATCGTCCGTGTTCTCCGCACGATGGACCGTCGCGAGGGCATATGCCCCTTTCGCGACGCCGAAACGCTCGAGGACGTCCGGGAGCCGCGCCTCGATGGCAGGCCCGAGGCTGCGGGCGACGTCGAGCATGACGTCCCCGGTTCGGAACACGCCCTGCCGGATTCCCTCCGCCGCCAGGTTGTCGACCGCCGCGGTGGTCGGAGCGAAGAGCATCGAGGACAGGTGGTCCGTGAGGACCCGGTTCGTCTCCTCCGGCATTTCGCGGTCGAACGACCGAAGGCCGGCCTCGACGTGGGCCACCGGTATCCGCAGCTTCGCCGCTGCGAGCGCGCCCGCGAGCGTGGAGTTGGTGTCGCCGTAGACGACGACCCACTCCGGCCGCCGATCCAGCAGGACGCGCTCCACCCCTTCGAGCATCCGCGCGGTCTGCGCCCCATGAGACGCGCTTCCCACGCCGAGAGACTCGTCGGGGGCTGGCAGGGAGAGTCCGTCGAAGAAGACGGTCGACATCTCGTAGTCGTAGTGCTGCCCCGTGTGCACGAGCACCTCGTCGATCCCGCTCCTCCGGAGCGCCGGCGAGAGGGCGGCCGCCTTCACGAACTGCGGTCGCGCGCCGACGATCGTCACGATCCTCATCGATCCGCCCCCGCCCGCCGAAGGCGGGCTTCCTCCAGGTAATCGCCGATCCCGCTCTCGCCCATCACCGGGACGTGAAGGCTCGTTCGGCTGTAGGCATAGACGGCCTCGAGGCGCTCGCGGTCACACTCCGACTCGGGGTCGACGAACGCGAGGGCCGTCCGGCCTCCGAAGAGCAGTCCCGTATTCATCACCGCCGAGGAGATGACGGCGACGACCGCCGTCGGCCAGGTCTCCTGCGTCGCGAGATGGAGCTCGAACGGCAGGCTCGTGACCCGAACCTCCATCCCGTCGGTCGGCGGCTCCTCGAACTCCGCCCGATGCCGAAAGTAGACCGGTCTCAGGCCGGCCTTCTCGGCCGTCCGCCGGAGCCCCTGGAGCAGGGCCCCCAGCCGCTCTCTCGTGACGAGCCGGCTCTCGACGACGGGGCTGCCGACGATCCAGAGCTCGTCGCCCGTGCGGACGCCACACCCTTCCGGCAGTGAGAGTCGGGAGGGAACGTGGACGACCTCGTCCTCGTCGGCTCCCTCGAGGCCGGGATAGATCGTGTAGAACGTGACGCTCGGCAGGCGAACGACGCCGGGATACAGACGGGAGTACCAGTGCGGCGCGAGCTCCCGGCGAAGGGGCACGGTCCGTTCGCCGCGCCTCCTCACCGCGAGGAAGCCGAGCGTGGCGGCGCCGTCGTCGAAGAGCCCGAGGCGAGGCGAGGTCTCCGCCTTCGGGAAGAGGAGCGGTCGGGCGACGGGCGCCGATACGCCCGCGACGAACACGCGATCCACCGGCCTCAGGCGCGAACGGAGCCGCAGCACGCGACCCCAGGCGGTCGTCGACCGGGCCATCCTCTCGACGCTGGACCTCCCGACGCAGGCACCCGCCAGCGATTCGCACGGGCCGACCCCGAGAAGGCCCGCGCTCCGGGCGATCTGGTCCTGCGAAAGCGCCAGATGGGTCGTGATCAGGAAACGGCTCGGTCCCCCGACCGTCCGCGCGACGAGAGACGCCGTGACGAGCTGGAAGGGCGTCGCGACGAAGAAGAGGTTCGTTCCCGCCTCGGGCCGCTCCCGCGGGACCGTCATCCCCTGCTCGCGCCGGCCCGGCGAGCCGCGCTACACCGCATACGCATCCGTGCGGAAGCGGTCGCCATTCGACCGGATCCACTCGATCGTTCTCTCGAGTCCCTCCTCCAGGGTCACGTGCGGCCTCCAGCCGAGGAGCTCTCCCGCGAGCTTCGCGTCGGCGACGAGGCGCTCCACCTCGCTGTCCGGCGCTCGGCGCCTCTCGGCGTCCTCCTCTACCTCGACCTGCCGGCCGAGGATCCGCTCCACCGCATTCACGACATCACGTATCGACGTCTCCCGCCCGGTGCCGAGGTTCACGGTCCGCCCGTCGACCCCTTCCGTTCCTCCGGCCCGCAGGAACCCGTCGACGGTGTTCGCGACGAAGTTGAAGTCCCGCGTCGGCGTCAGGTTCCCGAGCCGAGCGGGCCGGCCCGCCAGTGCCTGCGAGATGATCGTCGGGATCACCGCGCGGCCCGACTGGCGGGGCCCGAACGTGTTGAACGGGCGAACGGTCACGACGGGGACGCCGAAGGAGCGATGGAACGCCTCCGCCAGCTTGTCCGCGGCGATCTTCGTCGCGGCGTAGGGGGATTGCGCGTGCAACGGATGCTCCTCGTCCATCGGCACGCGACGGGCCGTGCCGTACACCTCCGATGTGGACGTGTGGACGACGCGGCTCACGCCGCGCTCTCGGGCGGCCGTCAGGACGTTGAGCGTGCCTTCGACGTTCGTCCGGACGTAAGACGCCGGAGCGGCGTAGGAGTAGGGGATCCCGATCAGCGCCGCCAGGTGGAAGACGACGTCCACGCCCGAGACGGCCCTCACCACCGAGTCCCGGTCCGCGATGTCTCCGGCGACGACCTCGACGTCTCCCCTCACCGGGGACGCGTCGAGCCACCCCCAGCTCCCGATCGCGTCGTAGTGGACGAACGCCCGGACCGCGGCCTTCTCGCCGACGAGCCTCTCCACGAGGTGGCTCCCGATGAAGCCGCCCGCTCCGGTCACCAGCACACGCACTCCCTGGAACGACCTCATTCCTCGCCTCCTCCTCCTCGTGCGCGCCGGAGCTCCGACGGCCTGCCGACATCCAGCCAGTCGCCCGAGATGCGGAACGCGTCGACGCGCTCCCCCTTCTCGAGGGCCTCCTCGATCAGCTCGGGGAGCTGAACGACCACGTTCCGGCGGACCCTGCGAACGACCGCGGGGCTCAGCGCATAGATCCCGGCATTCGCGAGCCACAGCTCCGTCGGCTTTTCACGCAGGCCGACGACCCGGTTCCCGTCGAGAGTGACGACGCCGAACGGGACCGTGTGCCGGTATTCGTGGATTCCCACGGTGACGGCGGCTCCCGTCCGGGCATGCGAATCCAGGAGGTCGCCCACATGGAAGCTCGTCATCACGTCGCCGTTCATGACGAGCAGCGGCTCGGCGATCGGCTCGTCCAGGAGCGACAGCGCCCCGCCCGTCCCGAGCGGACTCGGCTCGCGGAGGTACGCGATCTCGCAGCCGAAGTCCGAGCCGTCGCCGAAGTGGCTTTCGATGACGTGACCGAGGTAGCTCACCGCGATCCGGATCCGGCGAATGCCGACGCCGACCAGGTGTAGGACGATCCACTCGAGGATCGGCCGGCCGGCGACGGGGAGCATCGGCTTCGGCATGGAGTCCGTGAGCGGGCGCAACCGCTCCCCCCGTCCCCCGGCCATGAGGACCGCCGTGTTCGGTCTCTCGCCGCCGCCGATGATCTCGCGGAGGGAGTGCATCCCGAGCAGCTGGCCGGATCCGCTCAGGATCGGGACCTGCTGGATGGACCTCGCCCTCATCAGGTCGAGCACGCGGGCCCGATCCGCGTCGGGACCGACGAACGCGAAATCGCGGCGCGCGACGGCTTCGACCGGATCGTCGAGCGACGCCCCGGCGAGGATCGCCCGCCTCAGGTCGCCGTCGCTGATCGTTCCGAGCAGGTGCCCCTCCGGGCCCACGAGGAGCGCGAGCCCGCGAGAGCCTTTGTCGATGGCCGCCATCGCCGCGCGGATCGTTCGGTTCGCGTCGACGACGAGGGCACGGAGGGCCTCGGGAACCGGCGACGGCGCCGCGCCGGGCGAGCCCGCGCCCTGGACGTCTTCCGCCGGGCTCCCGGCCATCGCTTCGACCCGCTTCGGGTCGTCGAAGTGCGTCACGTCAGCCTCTCGAAGCCGCGAGCGCGGGGACGTCGACGAATCGCTTCAGAAGGAGCTTCGGGCCCAGGACGACCGTCCGAAGCCTCTCGACGATCCGCTCCGCGGCCCGCCCGTCGCCGTAAGGGTTCGCCATCGAACGAGCCGCTGCGCGGAACGACGGATCCAGCGCCCGTCCTATGCCGAGCGAGATCGCATCCTCGTCCGCCTCGACGCGGATCACGTTCACGCCCGCCGTCCGACCGCGCTGGCGCGATCCGACGTCCACGACCGGCAGGCCGAACGACGCCGCCTCGATGATGCCGCTCGACGAGTTGCCGACCATGGCCGAGGCCGTGGCCATCAGCCCGAAGTAGGCCTCCGTGCCGAGGCTCTCGACCGCCTGGAGCCGTCGCGTCGCCGCAGTCCGCTCCCGGATCGCGTCCCGCACGGCCTCGTTCCCCGGATCCACGTTCGGCATCGTGACGATCGCCGGCAGGCGGGCCTGCTCGACGGCCGAAAGCAGCATGCGCGCCTGCTCTCCCGGATCGCCCGGGTCGAGGGTCGCCGGGTGGAAGGTGACGAGGAGGAACTCCTCACCTGGTCGCAGCCCGAACCTCGCCTCGATCTCGGCCCGCCCGGGGGGCGAGAGTCTCCGGAGGTTGTCGAGCGCCGGTGCGCCGGAGACCGTCACCCGCCACGGCTCTTCGCCGAGCTGGCAGACGCGCCGTCCGTGCTCGACCGTCGAGACGAAATGGAGATGGCTGAGCTTCGAGATCGAGTGCCGGAGCGCGTCGTCGATCGCTCCCTCGGTCACCTCACCGCCATGCACGTGCGCCACCGGAATCCGAAACGGGAGAGCCGCGAGAACGGCCGCGTGCATCTCGAAGCGGTCTCCCAGAACGAGGAGGAGGTCGGGACGGTTGCGAGAGAAGGTCTGCGCGAATCCGAGCAGGCCGAGGGCCATCGCCTTCGCGGTCCCTTCCGCGGAGTCGGAGGCGAGGAGGATCTCGACCTTGTCGTCGATCTCGAACCCGTCTCGCTCGATCGCCTCCACCGTGAGGCCGCGCTCGGGGGAGAGATGGCTCCCCGACACGATCAGGGCGAGACGGAGCTCCGGGTCCGCCTGGATCGCTTTCAGGATCGGGAAGTAGCCCGCGTAGTCCGCTCGGGACGTCGTGACGACCCCGATGAGCCTCATTCGAACATCTCTTCCGACAGCAGCGTGCCCGTCGGGACGTCGCGCCGCGCACGCCGCCCGAGCAGGGACGCCCTTCGCAACGCAGGGAGGCCGGTGCCCGGACGGCGGAGCACGATCGCGTCGGACGCGAGGAGCTCCCCCTTCGCGATGTCCCGCGCCGCGACCAGGCTGCGTCGGGCCACCGAGGCCGTGTTCTCCTCGCTCCGCGCCGGGACCTTTCGACCATCGCCCATCGCCGACTCGACGACGCGGACACCCCGGACGAGAGCCGCGAGCTCGGCCGGCTCGGCCGAGGCCTTGTGGTCCGGACCCGGGAGCCCCCGATCGAGCGTGAAGTGCTTCTCGAGGAGGCACGCTCCCAACGCGACGGCCGCGAGCGCGACCTCGTTCCCGAGCGTGTGGTCCGAGTAGCCGACGGGCCAGCCGAACGCCATCTCCATCGTCTTCATCGCCCGGAGGTTGACGTCCCGGGGATCCGCAGGGTAGTTGCTCACGCACTGGAGGAGCGTGATCGAAGGGCATCCCTCCTCCTCCAGCGTGTCTACCGCGCAGGCGACCTCCTCGAGAGTGCTCATTCCGGTCGAGAGGATGACGGGCTTCCCCTTCCGGGCGACGTGCCGAAGGAGATCTGGGTTCGTCACCTCTCCGGACGGCAGCTTGAACGCCGGGACAGCGAGCTCGTCCAGGAGGTCGGCGCTCGCCTCGTCGAACGGCGTCGAGAGGAAGAGGATGCCCCGCTGCCGGCAACGATCGAGAAGCCTCCGGTGATGCTCGGGCGAGAGCTCGAGGCGGCGGATCATCTCGAGCATGGGAATGTCCTGTCCCGTGTTGCGCTGCTGGTACTCCGCCATCGGCGCGCTCCGGGAAACGACGCGGTCGGCCTTGAAGCTCTGGAACTTGATGGCGTCCGCGCCCGCGTCCGCCGCGACGTCCACCAGCCTCATCGCGAGGTCGAGATCGCCGTTGTGGTTCACTCCCGCCTCTGCGACGACGAGACAGCGCGTCCTCGATGCCTCCGAGCCCGGGACGGCGCGGACCGGTCGCGGACTCCTCGAGAGGGCCATTGCCCGGGCCTGCTCGAGGTCGGCCGGAGAGTCGACGTCGACGGAGCGGTCAGGAGGCATCTCGATCGCCAGCGTCTCGGGCCCCAGGAAGCCGCTCCGCCGGCGGAGGACCGCGGGCGGAGCCGCGTAGACCGCGCCGTTCAGTCGCACACGCATCTCCCGGTCCTGACGGCGTCGCGGCGCCTCCGTATCGTCCCCTGGGACCAGGTGCCCGTCCTCCGAGAGGAGGAAGCTCCATGCCGCCGGGTGCGTCTCACGGACCACGGTGACCACCGGGCACCCCGTCCGGCTCGAGAGGTCGGAGACGGCGAGGACGTCCTCGAGCGTCCGAAACGGGCTCGTCGGCTGGAGCACGACGACCTGGTCGAACTCCCCGTCTGCCTCTTCGAGGACGTGCAGGAGCACGTCGATCGTCGGCGTCTCATCGGCCGCGAGGCGCGCCGGCCTCAGTCCCGGGACCTCTCCTCCCCAGGCCGCCGCCACCTCGGCAATCGCCGGATCGTCCGTCGAGCAGATGACGCGGCTGCCGTTCCCCAGGCGCTCGGCCGCCCTTCGCCCGACCCGGCAGGCACCGGCGACGAGCGGCAGGCCACCGACGACCTGGAGGTTCTTCTCCGGGATCCCCTTCGAGCCCCCTCGGGCGGGAACGACGAAGAGGACCCTGGCCCGCCGGGCCGCGCCGGTTTCCCCCGAAGCTCGCCGTTCGTCACGGAGGCTCATCCCCGCTTCCCCTCCTGTCTCAGCCGATGAACGAGCTCGATGGACGGCCGCGCGTCCGCGATCCCGAACCCCTCTCCACGAAGCGTCCTCCGGTAGACCTCCGAGTGCAGCTCCGTGAAACCCTCCGAGAACTCGACCTCGTCACCGTCGATCGTGATCGACCGGAAGGTCGTCCGCCCCCGTTCGACGGCTCGCTTCGGGAGATCGGCGCCGTCGACCGAGAGGGACCAGCGCACGTCCGCCCTCGCGAGCTCGAGCTGACCGGCCATTCGGCACGCCGTCGATTCCGTCACCGTCGCGCTGCCGGGAGGGCCGAAGAGCCAGACGAGAAGGTCGAAGAAATGGACGCCGATGTTCATGGCGACCCCTCCCGACTTCTCCGGCGCCCCCTTCCACGACACGTGGTACCAGGGTCCACGACTCGTGACATAGCTGAGATCGACCTGCCTGCGGCGCCCCGGCGTCTCGTTCAGCAGCCTCTGCCGGAGCGCGATCAGGTCCGGGTGCGTCCGGAGCTGCAGGACGGTGAACACCCGTCGGCCCGTCTCCCTCTCCAGCTCCTCGAGCGCATCCAGGTTCCACGGGTTGATGACGACCGGCTTCTCGCAGATGGCGTTCGCGCCGTTCCGGAGCGCCATCCGGATGTGCGCGTCGTGGAGGTAGTTCGGACTGCAGACGCTGACCCACTGGACGCGGCGCTCCTCGGGCCCCCGACGGAGCTTGTCGAGGTGGCGGTCGAGCCTCTCGATCTCCCGGAAGTACCGGACGTCGTAGCTGAACCGGTCGAGGATACCGACGGAGTCGTTCGGGTCCGCCGCGGCGACGAGCCGGTTTCCCGTGTCCTGAATCGCCTTGAGGTGACGCGGCGCGATGTAGCCGGCGACTCCGACGACGGCGAAGTTCCGGGCCATCACTCGTCCTCCCCCAGCGTCTTCGCGATTCGATATGCAACCGCCTCGCGCTGGGCGACGGTCAGCTCGGGATGGACCGGCAGCGCCAGGCTCGTCGCGGCCGCAGCCGCGCTCACCGGGAACTCCCGCCGGGCCGACGGCACGTTGGCGAAGCATGCCTGCCTGTGGAACGGCACGGGGTAGTAGACCTCCGTGCCGATGCCCGCTGCCCCGAGCGCCGCCCGGAGCTCGTCGCGTCGGGGCGTCCTGACGACGAACTGGTTGTAGATGTGCCTTCGACCGGGGCGCTCGACCGGGACGACCAGGTCGGGAGCGCCCGCGAAGGCGCTCCGGTACCACGTCGCGTTCGCCTGCCTCGCCGCCGTCCAGCCGTCGAGGTGACGGAGCTTCACCCGGAGCGCCGCCGCCTGAATCGCATCGAGGCGGAAGTTCCCTCCGATGACGGCGTGGTGGTACTTCGGCTTCGCCCCGTGGACCCGCAGCATCCGGATCCGATCGGCCCGCTCGGCGTCGTTCGTGACGACCATGCCGCCGTCGCCGATTCCGCCGAGGTTCTTCGAGGGGAAGAAGCTCAGACAGCCGTAGTGCCCCATCGAGCCCGCGCGGCGGCCCCGGTACTCCGCGCCGATCGACTGGGCAGCGTCCTCGATGAGGACGAGGTCCCGGTCCTTCGCGAGGTCCAGGAGCGGGTCCATCTCGGCCATCTGACCGAACAGGTGAACCGGGACGATCGCCCTGGTCTTCGACGTCACAGCCGCGGCGGCCGCCGACACGTCGATGTTGAAGGTCTCCGGGTCGACGTCGACGAAGACGGGCGTCGCGCCGAGGCGGCAGACGACACCCGCCGTCGCGAAGAACGAGTAGTCGGGGACGATGACTTCGTCGCCCGGGCCGATGCCCTCGGCCATGAGACAGACGAGGAGCGCGTCGGTGCCGGAGCTGACGCCGACGGCGTGGGCGCAGCCGGAATAGGCGGCAGCCTCCGCTTCGAAGGCCTCGACCTCCTGCCCGAGGATGTAGTGGCCCGAACGCATGACGCGCAGGACCGCCTCCTCGAGCTCGGCGCCGATCGTCCGGTACTGGGCTCCCAGGTCGAGCAGCGGGACGGGTCCCATCCGCGTGTCAGACGAGGCGGCGGCCGTGGACGATGTCGTCATAATAGGCGGAGCCCTTTCGAAGGCCCTCCGGGAGCGGGGCCCCCTCGTCGAGATCGACGCATCGGAGGAGGCCCGGCTCGGTCTCCCGATATCGCAGGCCGCTCTCCGGGCAGGTGTAGACGCCGGCGACGTCCGGGTGCCGGAGCGGGATCCCGTGCCGGCTCACCCAGCCGACGCGGCGGCCCGGCACCCCGAGCACGAGCGCGTAGTCGACGACGTCCTTCGCCACCACGGCTCCCGCGCCGATGAAGGCGTAGCGTCCGACGGTGATCCCGCAGACGATCGTCGCGTTCGCCCCGATCGAGCAGCCTCGGCGCAGTAGGGTCTTCTCGTACAGCGCGTGACGGTTGATCTCGGAGCGGGGGTTCGTGACGTTCGTGAGGACGCAGGACGGGCCGAGGAAGACGTAGTCCTCGATGACCGTCCCGGTGTAGATGGAGACGTTGTTCTGCACCTTCACGCCGTCGCCGATGACGACGTCGTTCGCGACGTTCACGTTCTGTCCGAAGACGCAGCCACGGCCGATCCGGGCCCCCTTCTGGATGTGACAGAAGTGCCAGACCTTCGTCCCTTCGCCGATCTCGCAGCCGTCGTCCACCCAGGCCGATTCGTGCTTGAACCAGGTCATGTCGCGCTCTCCCCCGTTCGGCGGATTCCCTCTTCGAGCGAGACCTCTGCCCGGAACCCGAAGGCGGAGGCCGCGGCGGACGAATCCGCCCTGGAGTGGAGGACGTCCCCGTCCCGCCGCGGGGCGTAGGCGGGGTTCTGCCGGACACCGCAGACGTCCCCGATCGACCGGGCGAGATCGTTCACAGTGACCGCAGTCCCCCGCGCGACGTTGTAGCTCCGACCCCAGGCTTCGTCCGGCGCGCCGGCGGCCAGGAGGTTCGCGCGAACGACGTCGCCCACGAACGTGAAGTCGCGGCTCTGCTCGCCATCGCCGTAGATGAGCGGGGCCTCGCCACGCCGGAGAGCTGCGAAGAACCGGGGGACGACTGCGGCGTAAGGGCCGTTCGGATCCTGCCTCGGCCCGTAGACGTTGAAGTACCGGAGGCCCAGGATCTTCATGCCGAAGGAGCGGCCGAACACTTCCGCCAGCTCCTCGTCCATCACCTTCGACAGGGCGTAGGGAGAGAGCGGCCGTCCTTCCTCCCCCTCGCGCTTCGGCAGCGTCTTACCGTCTCCGTACACCGAGGAGGAGGACGCGTAGATGATCGCACCGACCCGGGCCTCCCGGCACGCCGTGAAGACCGTCGCCGTCCCGCGAACGTTGACGTCGATCGTCCCGACAGGGTCCGCCATCGAGCGCGGCACCGAGCCGCGCGCGGCCTCGTGGAAGACGAACGCCGCACCGGCGACCGCGTCGCGGCAGGCGTCCGCGTCCCGTATGTCGCCCCGGACGAAGCGAATCGCGCCGAGCACCCGCTCGAGGTTCCGCTCGTGACCGTTCGAGAGGTCGTCGAGGACGGTCACCTTCGCGCCCCTCTCGACGAGGGCGTCGACGAGGTGGGAACCGATGAAGCCTGCGCCCCCCGTGACGAGCACGGCGACGCCGCGGAAGTCGGGGACGGGCATCGAAGCTACGCCTTGACGAGGGTGAAGGCGGGGGACGGGGCGACGACGTTCCGGGTGTCGATGACGAGTCGAGCGCCCGCATAGAGCGCCGGGTCCCTGAAGGCCGTGTGCGCCGTCGCGACGAGGAGGGCGTCGTGCCGGGCGAACTCCTCCTTCGTGCACGGTACCGAGCTCATCTGCCTCTTGTTCTTCCGGCCGAGCCGCGCCGTCGGGATGAAGGGGTCGCAGTAGGCCCACTCGGCGCCGAGGTGATCGAGGAGGTCGATCAGCTCGTAGCTCGGGCTCTCGCGGTCGTCGTCGATGTCGGCTTTGTAGGAAAGGCCGAGGACGAGGACCTTCGCCCCCTTGATGCTCTTCCCGTGCTCGTTGAGGGCCTTCACGGTCTTGTCGACGACGTAGTGCGGCATCGAGGTGTTGATCTCGCCCGCGAGCTCGATGAAGCGCGCCCAGGCACCGTGCTCGGCCGCCTTCCAGGAGAGGTAGAAGGGGTCCAGCGGAATGCAATGTCCACCAATTCCGGGACCGGGATAGAAAGGCATATAACCAAACGGTTTGCTCTTCGCCGCCTCGATCACTTCCCAAACGTCGATTCCCATCTTGTCGAAGACGACCTTCAGCTCGTTGACGAGGGCGATGTTGACCGAGCGGAAGATGTTCTCGAGGAGCTTGCCGCTCTCGGCGACCTCGGCCGTGGAGACGCGGATCACGCGCTCGAGCGCTCCCGCGTAGAGGGCCTCCGCGGCGTCTCCCGAGGGGCCGTCGATTCCGCCGACGACTTTCGGGATGTTCCGCGTGTGGAAGCTCGGGTTTCCCGGGTCCTCGCGCTCGGGGCTGAAGGCGACGAAGACCGTTTCGCCGCATTTCAGACCCTTCGCCTCGAGGCGGGGGACGATCTCCTCGCGGGTCGTGCCGGGATAGGTGGTGGACTCGAGGACGACGAGCTGGCCGGGCCGCGCGACGGCGGCGATCGCCTCGGCCGTCTTCTCGATGTACGAGATGTCGGGTTCGCGGTGCTTGCCGAGCGGCGTCGGGACGCAGACGAGGATCGCGTCGCACTCGGCGAGCCGGGCGAAGTCGGTCGTGGCCGAGATCCGGCCGCGGGCGAAGGCCGACGCGACGCGCTCCGGACCGATGTGCTTTATGTAGCTCTCGCCGCGACGGAGCGCCTCGGGCTTTCGGGGATCGACGTCAAAGCCGAGGACAGGGAACCCGGCTTCCTCGAAGACGAGGGCGAGCGGCAGGCCGACGTAGCCGAGGCCGATGACGCCGACCCGGGCGGACTTCGCGGCGATTCTCCCGAGAAGCTCTTCCTTATGGTTCACGCGTACTCCTCACGCGGTCCGGATCACCGCAGCGCGGCGAAGGCGAAGCGCGGAACTTGGTCTGAGGCGACGGAGGACGACCTGCCAGCCATGACGAGTCTTCCTGCCCGAGAGGAGACGGGCGAGCCAGAGCTCCCCGATGGAGGCCGCGTCGATGCCCCGCGAGACGGCTCGGCTGTAGAGGAGACGTTCGGGGAGATGCAGATCGCTCCGCAGGGACTCGGCAAGATTCTTCATTGCCGGGTTCTTCCAGAGGTGGGTCGTGTAGAGAGCAGCGAGACAGAGCTGGAGCGAAAGGCCCCAGTGACGTGCGGAGGCCCCGGCTGTTTCGAGGGCCGGCTCGCCTTCGCGCCGCGCGATGAGCTCGAGGTCGCGGAAGTAGATGAGGTTGTGAGGTGGCGGGAGCTGCCAGAGGTGGACGGCGGCCAGGACGAAGGCGTCGGGCCAGGAGGGTCGGCGCGCCTCCGAGCCGAGCTCCGGGGCTTCGATGCAATTCTCCCAGAGGCTCTCGGCCCAGCTCGGCGGGGTGGATGGCCAGAGGCGGAAGTGCAGCTCGAGGAGGATGCCGGACTCGTTCCGCGCCTCCCAGTTGTAGGCTTCCGAGACGAGGAAGCCCTCGTATTCGTCACCGTTGAAGAGACCTTCCCATCCGGCCTTGGCAAGGGCGGCGCGGGCCTGAGGGAAGCGTGCCGCGGGAACCAGGACGTCGAGATCGGAAGTGGGCCGCGCCTCCGGAGACGCCCAGAGGCGGTAGCCGAGGTCCATCCCCTTGATGGGCATCCAGGGGATACCGGCAGCGTCGAGGACGCTTCCCACGGCATCGAGCTGCTGCTTCAGGAGCATGCCGGCTACGGCGGCTCCGATGAGGTCATTTCGCCACGGCACCGGGACCTCGAGGCCGCTCTCGCTTGCGGCCAGAGCAATGGCCGGGATGGCCCGCCTGAATCTCGGCGCCGCGAGGAGCGCCGGATCGGCGACTAGCTCGGCAAGGGCCTCCCGGTCGCCGTCCATCGCCCGCGCCGCGAGCAGGTCGACTCTTCCGAGGGGAGAGTCCACCGGGGGCGAATTCGAGCTGGAACTGATTCCGTCCTCCATGTCCGTCCCTGGGGTCTGGTCTACGTTCTACAGTCTGCGGAGGCGGCAGGAGCGCGGGTCGACGAGGACGGGGGTCACCCGATGGCCTCGACGACGGCGCCGGCGTCGAAGACGAGGAACGGGAGCCGGGAGCCGGGTTTCTCCTTCGTGCGCGGCACGAAGACGGCGCGGACGACTTCTTCGCTGCCGCTTCCTACCGGCGGCCGGTCCTTTGCGAGGAGCTCTCGATGGATCCGCTCGAGCGGCTCTCTGCCGACGGGCTGATCGTGCCATCGCACCTCGCCGAGGAGGAGCCGGCGGCCGTCCTCGGAGAGCGCGACGACGTCCCACTCGGGGCCGGAGCCGTGCCAGTACCGGCGGGCCGGCCCCCAGGCCGTGCCTCCCCTCGCGACCGCCGAGCCCAGGCGCGGAACGGCGCGACGGCAGAGGTCTTCCCAGGTCTCGGAGAGGAGCCGGGGGAGGTGCTCGCGAACGAGCCGGCGACGAGCCTCGCGCGGCGCCACGGCGAGGAGGGCGCGGTGGGGGGCGACGATCCGGAACCAGAACCGGAAGAAGGGATCGGCGATCCGGTAGAGCGACCGCTTGCCGCCCTTCTCGGGCTCGCCGAAGGGGAGCTCTCGGGAGACGAGGCCGAGCTCGGCGAGGCGTGCGAGGGAGCGGGCCAACGAGGTCGCAGGCTGCCCGATGCGGCCTGCGATCTCGGAGACCCGGTGTGCGCCGGCCCCGATGACGTCGAGGAGCGGCCGCAGGGAAACGGCCGAGGGCCGTTCCTCCGCGAGGAGGCGGTCGGGCTCGAGATGGAGCGGGCCGAGGGGGTCGAGGACGAGCTCGTCGAGCGCCTCCGGCAGATCGGCTCCGAAGGGCTCGGCCAGCTCCCAGTACCGCGGGATGCCGCCCCATGCCGCGAATGCGCGGACGGCTCCGAGAGCGTCGCCGAGGCCGAGCGCCTTTCCGAGCGCGCGTGGCGTCATCGGCTCGATCGGCATCGCCGAGACGGTCCGGCCGAAGAGGGGCGAGTCGGCGCCGAGGGTGAGCCCCTGCATCATGTGCTGGGTGGAGCCGGAGACGGCGACGAGAAGGCGAGCGTCTTTCGCCTCGTGGTCGAGCCAGCCCTGGAGCACGCTGGGGAGCGAGGGGCTGGTCTCGACGAGGTACGGCAGCTCGTCGAGGACGAGCGGGCCCCGCCAGCCTGCTTTCGCCGCTTCGCGCGACAGGGCGCGCAGCAGAGCCCGCCAGTCGGGCCAGGCAGCTTCGCCGAACCCGGGGAAGCGGAGCGAGAGGGCGTCGGCGAGATAGGCACGCTGAACGGGCGCGGAGGAAAGGTCGGCCACCGAGTAGAGACCGTCGTGGCGGCGGCTCCATTCGAGGAGCAGCCGGGTCTTCCCCACTCGCCGGCGGCCCCAGAGCGCGACGAGCCCCTGCTGGCCCCTCGCGACGAGGGCATCGAGGCGCGCGAGCTCGGAGGCCCGGTTCACGAAGCGCATTCGTTATTATGCGTCAAAGAATAATGCCGGCCGGCATAGAAGACCCGGGACGGAGGGATGGGGTCGGAGGGATGGGGTCTGGTCTACGCTCTACAGTCTGCGGGGCCTCGCGCAGGGACCTGGGCATGGGGTTCGTGCAGACTCAGCGGTTACCAGAGGGTCGGGGCAGCGTATTTTCGAAGCTGCGGATCGCGGGAGACGAGAATCAGCTTCTCGACCAGGGCCTGAGCGACGAGAAGCCGGTCGAAAGGATCGCGATGGTGGTTCGGCAGGCTCGAGACCTCGACGGCGTGCTCGAGGGTCACCGGAAGGACCCGAAACGAGTTCTGGCGTACCTGCTCCCCGAGGAACGAGCCGAGATCTCCTTCCGGCTCGAATCGGCCGAGGCCCGACTTGATGGCGAGCTCCCAAGCGCTGGCGACGCTGAAGGTGACTTCGTTGCCGGGATCGGCAATGGCTTCGCGCGCCTCATCGGACAGGCGTGGGTCGTCCCCGATCCACCAGAGAAACGCGTGCGTATCGAGGAGGAGCTTCACTTCTCGAAGGCGTCGACGAGACGCTTCGGCAGGGGGGCATCGAAGGCGCGGGACATGCGAAACCGCCCCCGGGCGCTGCCCGGAACGCGCCGCACCTGCGCCTGTTCGATCGGCACGAGGCGAGCGATGGGGTGCCCTCCCTTCCCGATCACGACCTCCTCTCCTCGACGAACGCTCTCGAGGAGACGGGAGAGATGGGTCTTGGCCTCGTGGACGTTGACGATGCCGCGCATGGCCTCATTATGACCTAGTCTAGGACTAAGTCCGTTCAAATGGGGTCTGGTCTACGGTCTACAGTCTAGGGGGCCTCCCGCGCCGCGAGCTCGAGGTCGGCCCTGGTCATCATCTCGACGAGGCCCTCGAAGGTGACGGTCGGCTGCCAGCCGAGGACCGTCTTGGCCTTGGCCGGGTCGCCGAGGAGGAGGTCGACCTCGGCGGGGCGGAAGTACTTCGGGTCGACGCGGACGAGCGTCTTGCCGGTCTTCGTGCAGCGGCCGGTCTCGTTCACGCCCTCCCCTTCCCACGCGACGGGGAGGCCGGCGCAGGCGAACGACCTCTCGCAGAACTCGCGGACGGTGTGGGTCTCGCCGGTGGCGACGACGTAGTCGCCCGGCTCGTCGTGCTGGAGCATGCGCCACATGGCTTCGACGTAGTCGCCCGCGAAGCCCCAGTCGCGCTTCGCGTCGAGGTTGCCGAGCCAGACGGCCTCTTCGAGACCGTGGGCGATTCGTGAGGCGGCGCGGGTGATCTTGCGGGTGACGAAGTTCTCGCCGCGGCGGGGGCTCTCGTGGTTGAAGAGGATGCCGCTGCACGCGAAGAGGCCGTAGCTCTCGCGGTAATTGACGGTGATGGAGTGCGCGTAGACCTTGGCCGCTCCGTAGGGGCTGCGCGGGTGGAAGGGGGTCGTCTCGCGCTGGGGCGTCTCGGCGACCTTCCCGAACATCTCGGAAGAGGAGGCCTGGTAGTAGCGCGGGTGGAGGCCGACGTCGCGGATGGCGTCGAGGAGGCGAACGGCCCCGACGGCGGTGATGTCGGTGGTGTACTCGGGGACCTCGAAGCTGATGGCGACGTGGCTCTGGGCGCCGAGGTTGTAGATCTCGTCGGGGACGACGGCGCGGACGATGCGGTTGAGGGAGGAGGAGTCGCCGAGGTCGCCGTAGTGGAGGTGGAGGCGGCCGCCTTCGGGGCCGTCGCGCAAGGCGTCGATGCGCTGGCGGTTGAAGGTGGAAACACGGCGGACGACGCCGTGGACCTCGTAGCCTTTGGCGAGGAGGAGCTCGGTGAGGTACGAGCCGTCCTGGCCGGTGATGCCGGTGACGAGGGCTTTCTTCATTGTTCTTCCATCTCGGTGTAGGTCGTTCCGCAGGCGTACTCCCCGGGGGTCGGGGGCCGGGGCGATCTGCGCACTATGCGGCGACCTGCTCGCCCCATGGTGTCCGGCCCATGGGGTCTGGTCTACGTTCTACAGTCTACGGCGTCAGGTCAGCTCAAGCCCGGAGGAAGTCGTCCGGATCCACTCCGGCCTGGCGCAGGATGGCTCGCAAAGTTCCCTCCGGCAGATCTCCCGGGTGGTTGGGCAGGGTCGTGTACCGGTTCGTCATGGGGTTGAACCAGATCTCGTGGCTCCCCGCGGCCTGGCGATCGAAGTCGAATCCGAGCCGGCGGAGGCGACCGGCGACTTCCCGGTACTTGAATCCGGAGAGCCGCCCCAGGGCTCAGCCTCCCACCACGAGGGTGAGGTCGAAGCGATCGACGGGCGGCGGGTCGGGCAGAGGCTGTCTCTCGGACTGAGCTTCAAGAAGCCGCCGGGCGACGTCTCGCGCGATCTCGAGAGTCTCTGCAATCGTTCGGCCCTGGGCAACCAGGCCCTGCACGTCGTCGGACGACGCGAGGTAGACGCCCTCAGGGAGCTTCTCGACGTGCACGGCGATGAGGCGTTCCATGATCCTTCTCCGACCGGGATCGTATCAGGGGCGAGTGGCGATGGGGTCTGGTCTACGTTCTACAGTCTACGCCGCCTCTCGCGCCGCGAGCTCGAGGTCGGCCCTGGTCATCATCTCGACGAGGCCCTCGAAGGTGACGGTCGGCTGCCAGCCGAGGACCGTCTTGGCCTTGGCCGGGTCGCCGAGGAGGAGGTCGACCTCGGCGGGGCGGAAGTACTTCGGGTCGACGCGGACGAGCGTCTTGCCGGTCTTCGTGCAGCGGCCGGTCTCGTTCACGCCCTCCCCTTCCCACGCGACGGGGAGGCCGGCGCAGGCGAACGACCTCTCGCAGAACTCGCGGACGGTGTGGGTCTCGCCGGTGGCGACGACGTAGTCGCCCGGCTCGTCGTGCTGGAGCATGCGCCACATGGCTTCGACGTAGTCGCCCGCGAAGCCCCAGTCGCGCTTCGCGTCGAGGTTGCCGAGCCAGACGGCCTCTTCGAGACCGTGGGCGATTCGTGAGGCGGCGCGGGTGATCTTGCGGGTGACGAAGTTCTCGCCGCGGCGGGGGCTCTCGTGGTTGAAGAGGATGCCGCTGCACGCGAAGAGGCCGTAGCTCTCGCGGTAATTGACGGTGATGGAGTGCGCGTAGACCTTGGCCGCTCCGTAGGGGCTGCGCGGGTGGAAGGGGGTCGTCTCGCGCTGGGGCGTCTCGGCGACCTTCCCGAACATCTCGGAAGAGGAGGCCTGGTAGTAGCGCGGGTGGAGGCCGACGTCGCGGATGGCGTCGAGGAGGCGAACGGCCCCGACGGCGGTGATGTCGGTGGTGTACTCGGGGACCTCGAAGCTGATGGCGACGTGGCTCTGGGCGCCGAGGTTGTAGATCTCGTCGGGGACGACGGCGCGGACGATGCGGTTGAGGGAGGAGGAGTCGCCGAGGTCGCCGTAGTGGAGGTGGAGGCGGCCGCCTTCGGGGCCGTCGCGCAAGGCGTCGATGCGCTGGCGGTTGAAGGTGGAAACACGGCGGACGACGCCGTGGACCTCGTAGCCTTTGGCGAGGAGGAGCTCGGTGAGGTACGAGCCGTCCTGGCCGGTGATGCCGGTGACGAGGGCTTTCTTCAAGCGTGTGGCCTTTCCCTTTTCTTCTCGAGGGCGGCCTCCCCTTCGCGCGGGGCCGGGCCGCCGTGGCATTCGTGTCAGGAGAGGAGCCGGCGGACCCGCTCGTAGACGTCGCGTCGATGGCCCGCGGTCACGACGACGACGACGACCCTCTCGGTTTCGGCCTTGTAGATGATCCGCCAGTCTCCGGTGCGCCAGGAGCGGAGCCCCTTCAGCGTGAATGAGAGGGGCTTGCCCAGAAGCGGGTCCCGCGAGAGCTCCTCGACGGCGGCTCGCACCTTGTTGCGTGTTCCCGGATCGAGTTTCCTGATGGCCGCCTTCGCCGTGAGCGTGTAGACGACCTCCCAGGTCACCCCCAGACCTCTTCGTGGCCGACGATGCGGCCCCTCTCGACGTCGTCCAGGCCGCGCCGAACGCTCTTCACCAGCTCGGCGTCCGCCAGGATCTCCAGGGTCTCGAGGAGCCCCTCGTACTCGTCGACGGACATGAGGACTCCGGCGGGCCGGCCGGACCGCGTGATGACGAACTGCTCCCCCACTTCCTCGACGCGGGCGAGGAGGCGCGCAAGGTGCGTCTTCGCTTCGGAGAGAGGGAGCGTCGTCATGACCATACTTTAGACCAGAACTATGGTCCCCGAGCGCGGCGCCCCGGAGCGGGGGGTCTGGTCTACAGTCTACAGTCTACGGCGCCTGGACGAGGCCGGAGCCGACGTCGGTGGAGAGCCAGGGGAGGCGCCGGGCGTGCTGGGTGAGGAGGGTCCAGAGCTCGGTGGCCGTGGCTTTGGGCTTCGCCTCGGCCCAGAGGGCGGCGAGGCCCGCGACGTGCGGGGTGGCCATGCTGGTGCCGGAGAGGCGGCGGCTGCGGAGCGGCATGGGGAAGGCCGAGAGGACGTCGACGCCGGGGCCGGCGAGGTCGACCTGGCCGCCGGCCGGGACGAGGCCTCGGTTGGAGAAGTTCGCGGGCTGGCTCTTCGCGTCGACGGCGCCGACGGCGAGGATCGACGGGCAGTTGGCGGGGTGGCCGACGGGCGCGTACCAGCCCTGGCGGCGGTCGCTCTCGTTGCCAGCCGCGGCGACGATGAGGGCGCCGCCGGCGAGGGCGCGCTGCCCCACCGCCTCGAAGACGTCACTGAATGGCGTGTCGACGGTGACCTCGGCGCCGAGGGACATGGAGATGACGCGCGCGCCCTGCGCGAGGGCCCACTCGATGCCGGCGAGGATGCCGCCGTCGGCGCCGCCGCCGTTGTCGTCGAGGACCTTCCCCGCGAGGATGGAGGCGCCCCAGGCGACGCCGTAGCGCGGCGGGTGGAAGGGCTCCTTCGGCCCGCAGGCGGTGCCGATGCAGTGGGTGCCGTGGCCGTGGCCGTCCTGCGGCTTCGCGCCCGGCACGAAGCTGACGGCGGTGACGGAGCGCGAGGGGAAGTCGGGGTGCTTGAGGTCGAAGCCGGTGTCGAGGACGGCGACCTTGACCTTCTTGCCCGAGTACTTCGAGCCAGGGACGAGGGTGGCCGCGAGGCCCCAGGTGGCTGTGGTCTCGGAGCCGGCGGGAGGAAGCGCGCCGGGCGGGCCGCGGC
>CAZWRQ010000017.1:0-32055 GCA_964636395.1 uncultured Holophagales bacterium | reverse complement strand
GCGACCTCGTGGAGGCGGCGATCCGGCTCGTGCGGGACGAGCGGCGCGAGCGCGTCGCCGAGAAGGCGCAGGCCGCGGCCGAGGAGAAGCTCGTGGAGCTCCTCGCCGCCCAGGTCGACCCCGCGGGCTTCGTCCCCGGCCCCGACGCGAAGGAGCGGCTCCGCCGCGAGCTGCGCGACGGCAAGCACGAGGCGCGCGAGGTGGAGGTCGAGGTCGTCGACGAGAGGACTCCGCAGATCTCCGTAATGACTCCGCAGGGGGTCGAGGAGATGGGGATCGACCTCCCCGGGATGCTCCCGAACCTCTTCGGCGGCCCGAAGAAGAAGAAGGCGCGCCTCCCCGTCTCCGAGGCACGCGCGGTTCTCGTCGACCGCGAGGCGGACGTCCTCTCCGACGAGGCGACGGTGCCGCAGGAGGCGATCCGGCGCGCCGAGGAGACCGGGATCGTCTTCCTCGACGAGATCGACAAGATCGCCGGCCGCGAGGGGAAGGCGGGCGGCCCCGACGTCTCGCGCGAAGGGGTCCAGCGCGACCTCCTCCCGCTCGTCGAGGGGACGACCGTCAAGACGAAGCACGGGAACGTGAAGACCGACCACGTCCTCTTCGTCGCCGCCGGTGCGTTCCACGTCGCGCGGCCGTCGGACCTGATCCCGGAGCTGCAGGGGCGTTTCCCGATCCGCGTCGAGCTCGACGCCCTGACCGAGGCCGATTTCGTGAGGATCCTGACCGAGCCGGAGCACTCCCTCCCGAAGCAGGCGCAGGCGCTCCTCGGGACCGAGGGGATCGACCTCGTCTTCGCCGAGGACGGCCTCGCCGAGATCGCGAAGGCCGCGGCCGAGGCGAACCGGAGCCTCGAGAACATCGGCGCGCGCCGCCTCCACACGATCCTCGAGCGGGTCCTCTCGGAGGCGAGCTTCGCCGGGCCCGACGCCGCCGGCGCGCGCGTCGTCGTCGACCGGACCGCCGTCACCCGCGCGCTCGCGGACCTCGTCGCGAGCCGCGACCTTTCCCGCTTCGTCCTGTGAGCCGCAGTCGGACGGTCCTGCTCCTCCTCGCCGTGGCGCTCGCCCCCGGCTGCGGGCGGAAGATCGCCCCGGAAGCGCCCCTGCAGGTGATTCCCGCGCGTCCCGAGCCGCTCCGGGTCTCCCAGGAGGGGAGCGACGTCGTCCTCCGCTTCCCGTTCCCGTCGAAGACGATCCAGGGCTCCCCGCTGACGAACCTGACGCGCGTGACCGTCTACCGCGAGATCGTTCCCGCGCCCCCGGGGGCGCGGGCGCCGGAGCCGGCGGACGGGGCGGCGGAACGGGAGCGGGAGGAGAAGCTCTTCCGGCAGCGCGCGGAAGCGGTCCGGGACCTGCCGCGGGAGGGCCTCGACGAGATCTCGGTCGGGAGCGAGCTCGTCGTGCGAGACCCGATGCTTCCTCTCTTCGTCGAGAAGCGGCTCGGGCGCGTCTTCCTCCGCTACGGGGTCACCGCGACGCGGGACCGAAAGCGCGTGTCGCCGCTCTCGCCCCTCGTCTCGATCGTCCCGAAGGTCCCGCCGGCGGAGCCCCTCGGCCTCTCGGCGACGGTCGAGGAGGGACGGGTCTGCCTCGAGTGGCTCCCGCCCGACGGGATGCTCGACGGGTCGACGCCGGCCTCCGTCGCCGGCTACGCGGTCTACCGGCGCGAGGAGACGGAGGAGGCCTACGGCGAGTGGCTCGGCGTCGCTGGCCGGTCTCCGTTCGTCGACGGCGCCGTCGAGGCGGGACGGCGGTACGTCTACACGGTCCGCGCCGCGCCGTCGGCGGACCTCCCGCCGGTCCTCGGTCCGGCGGCCGACGAGGTCGTCGCCGACACGCGCGACGTCTTCCCGCCGGCCGTCCCGGAGGGACTGCTCGTCCTTGCGGAGGAAGGGGGAAACCGCCTCGTGTGGAATCCCGGCCTGGCGCGGGACCTCGCCGGGTACCGCGTCTGGGTCCGGGACGGCGACGGGGCGTGGCGGCGGCTCGCCGACGGCCTCAAGGACCCGGCCTGGTACGACGCCGGCGCGCCCGCCGGGAGGCGCTACGCGGTGACGGCGGTCGACGCCGCCGGGAACGAGAGCGGGAGGGCGGAACGATGAGCGCAGAGACGATCGGCGGACTCTCGCGGGGCTTCTGGAAGATGGCCGGGGCCGGGAACGACTTCCTCGTCTTTGCGGGCTCCGCGTCCGTGGGCGCACGGGAATCCGAGACGATTCGCCGGCTTTGCCGGCGCGGCACGGGAGTCGGCGCCGACGGCGTCCTCTTCGTCTCCGAGGTCGAGTCGGCCGGGTCGCGACCGGAAGTCCGGGTCGACTACTTCAACGCGGACGGCGGCCCGGCGAGGTTCTGCGCGAACGGGACGCGCTGCGCTGCGCGCTTCGCCGTCCTGCGCGGGCTCGCGACCGACGAGCTCCTCCTCCACACGGGCTGGGGAGCGATCCCGGCCACGGTGCGCCCCGACGGGAACGTCACCCTGCGTCTCCCGGGCCCGATCTCCGTCGGCGCGACGGTGCCGACCTTCGACCCGTCGGCGCGCGAGACCGAGGCGCACGCGGCGAGCCTGACGGTCGGCGTGCCGCACCTCGTCGTCTTCTGCGCGGAGGGGGTCGAGGTCGAGACGCTCGACGTCGCGGCCCTCGGCCCGCCCCTGCGCCGCCATCCCGCGCTCCCCGAAGGGGCCAACGTCAACTTCGTCTCCGTGCGCGGTGGCTCGCGCCTCTCCGTCCGCACGTTCGAGCGCGGCGTCGAGGCGGAGACCCTCTCGTGCGGCTCGGGCGTCGTCGCCGCGGCCGCCGTCGCCGCCGCCGAGAGGGGCCTCGTGCCGCCCGTCGCCGTCGCGACCCGCTCCGGGAGCGCCCTCGTCGTCGACCTGCGGCTCGAGGGGAGCCTCGCGCACGACGTGACCCTCACCGGCGATGCGCGCCTCGTCTTCGAGGGGCTGCTGAAGGAAGAGGCTCTGTGATGTACTTGCGCTTCGACGACGGCGGGCTCCCCCGCTGGGGCCGGCTCGAGGCCGGCCTCGTCACCCCGCTCGACGCCGCCCCGTGGTCGGGCGGCGAGCCGGCGGGGACGCCGCGGCCGTACGGGGGGCTCGACCTCCTCCCGCCGGTCCCTCCGGGCGGGAAGGTCCTCTGCATCGGGCGGAACTACCTCGCGCACGCGAAGGAGCTCGGCAACGAGGTCCCCGCGGAGCCGCTCGTCTTCCTCAAGCCGTCGACGTCGCTCCTCCCGCACGGCGGGACGATCCTCCTCCCGCCCGAGTCGGAGCGCGTCGACTTCGAGGGGGAGCTCGCGCTCGTGATCGGCCGGCGCGCCCGGCGCGTCTCCCGCGAGGACTTCGCCGACGTCGTCTTCGGCGTCACCCCGGCGTTCGACGTCTCGGCGCGCGACCTCCAGAAGAAGGACGGGCAGTGGTGGAGGGCGAAGGGGTTCGACACGTTCTGCCCTGTCGGCCCCGTCGTCGCGGAGGGCTTCGACGCCTCCGACGTGCGCCTGCGGACCTTCCTCGACGGCGAGGTGAGGCAGGACGCGCGGACGTCGCGGATGATCTTCGACCTGCCGACCCTCGTCTCCTGGGTCTCGCAGGCGATGACGCTCGAGCCGGGCGACCTCCTCCTGACCGGGACGCCCGAGGGCGTCGGGCCGCTCGCCGACGGCCAGCTCCTCGAGCTCGAGATCGAGGGGCTCCCGCGCCTTTCCGTGAAGGTCGCGAAGGAGCGGTAGATTCTGCGGCGTCGGCCCGCCCACACCGCCGTGACCGGCGGCCCCACGCCGGCCGGAGCGCGAGCCCCCGTCGAGGGGCGAAGGACCCGATGGCTCTGAAGAAGTCGGACCTCTACTCCTCCCTCTGGGCCTCCTGCGACGAGCTGCGCGGAGGCATGGACGCGAGCCAGTACAAGGACTACGTCCTGTTCATGCTCTTCATCAAGTACATCAGCGACAAGTACGGTAAGAGCACGGACTTCGCGCCGCCCGTCGTCATCCCGAAAGGCGCGAGCTTCGCCGACATGGTCGCGCTGAAGGGGAGGCCCGACCTCGGCGATCGGATCAACACGCAGGTCATCCAGCCGCTGATCGAGGCGAACGAGCGGCTCGCCCGCAGCGACTTCCCCGACTTCAACGACCCGAACAAGCTCGGCGAAGGCCCGGCGATGGTGGAGCGCCTCTCCAACCTGATCGGCATCTTCCAGAAGCCCGAGCTCGACTTCTCGCAGAACCGCGCCGATCACGACGACATCCTCGGCGACGCCTACGAGTACCTCATGCGGCACTTCGCCACCGAGAGCGGCAAGAGCAAGGGGCAGTTTTACACGCCGTCCGAGGTGAGCCGCGTGATCGCGCAGGTCATCGGCATCTCGCCGGGCAACACCAAGGCGTCCACCACGGCCTACGACCCCACGGCCGGCTCGGGCTCGCTGCTCCTCAAGGTGGCGGCGCGGGCGGGGAGGCAGATCACCCTCGAAGGGCAGGAGATGGACGTGACCACCGCGGGTCTCGCCCGGATGAACATGATCCTGCACGACTTCCCGACCGCGAACATCCAGCAGGGCAACACCCTCGCCGCGCCGAAGTTCAGGGACGGCGAGAAGCTTCGCACCTACGACTACGTCGTCGCCAATCCCCCCTTCTCGGTCAAGACCTGGAGCGTGGGGCTCACGCCGGAGAACGACCCGTGGCAGCGCTTCACCTGGGGCGTGCCGCCCGCGAAGCAGGGCGACTACGCCTTCCTCCTGCACATCATCCGGTCGATGAAGAGCACCGGCAAAGGGGCCTGCATCCTCCCGCACGGCGTCCTCTTCCGCGGCAACGCCGAAGGCGTGATCCGCCAGCAGCTCGTCCGCTCCGGAATCCTCAAGGGGATCATCGGCCTCCCCGCGAACCTCTTCTACGGCACGGGCATCCCCGCCTGCATCCTCGTGCTCGACAAGGAGAACGCTCCGGCGAGGAAGGGCGTCTTCATGATCGACGCCAGCAAGGGCTTCCTCAAGGACGGCAACAAGAACCGCCTCCGCGAGCAGGACATCCACCGCATCGTCGACACCTTCACGAAGCTCGTCGACGTGCCGCGCTACGCCCGGATGGTGCCCTTCGACGAGATCGCCGACCCGAAGAACGACTTCAACCTCAACCTGCCGCGCTACATCGACGGGGCGACGCCCGAAGACCTGCAGGACATCGACGGCCACCTGCGCGGCGGCATCCCCGAGCGCGATCTCGACGCCCTCGGCGACTACTGGCGGGTGCTCCCCGCGGTGCGCACGGCGTTGTTCGAGTCCGCCGGGCGCCCGGGCTACGCGCGCCTGAAGCTGCCGATCACCGAGGTGAAGACCGCCATCCTCGGTCACACCGAGTTCACAGCCTTCCAGAAGAAGGCGACGAAGCTCTTCTCCGGCTGGCGCGCGTCGGCCACCCGCCGCCTCACCGCCTTCGGCAAGGACGGCCACCCGAAAGCGCTGATCGAGGCCCTCGCCGAGGAGCTCCTCGCCGCCTTCCGCCCGGCGCCGCTCCTCGACGCCTACGACGTCTATCAGCACCTGATGGACTACTGGGCCGAGACGATGCAGGACGACGCCTACCTGATCGCCACCGACGGCTGGGTGGCTTCGCCTGCCCGCATCGTGGAGACCGACAAGAAGGGCCGGCGCAAGGACAAGGGCTGGGCCTGCGACCTGGTGCCGAAACCGCTCGTCGTCGCCCGCTACTTCGCGAAGCAGCAGGCCGCCCTCGACGCGAAGCAGGCCGAGCTGGAAGCCGCCGCCGCCAGCCTCGCCGAGCTGGAAGAGGAGCACGGCGGCGAAGAGGGCGCGCTCGGAGCGCTCGAGAAGATCGCGAAAGCCGAGGTCAACGCGCGCCTGAAGGAAGTCAAGGGGGACCGCGAGGCGCAGGACGAGGCCGCCGTCCTCCGGCGCTGGCTGGAGCTCTCCGAGAGCGAGGCGGACCTCAAACGAGCCGTGAAGGAGCAGGACGCCGCGCTCGACACGCTGGCCTACGAGAAGTACCCCACCCTCACCGAGGCCGAGATCAGGACGCTCGTGATCGACGACAAGTGGATGGCGCGTCTGGCGGCCGCCGTGCAGGGAGAGCTGGACCGCGTGTCCCAGACCCTCACCGGCCGCATCCGCGAGCTCGCCGAACGCTACGCCACGCCGCTGCCGGTGCTGGTCGACGAGGTGGCGACGCTAGCGGCGCGGGTGGACGGGCATCTCGAGAAGATGGGCGCGAGATGGAAGTGAGGCCCGGGTACAAGCGGACGGAGGTGGGGGTCATCCCGGAAGATTGGTCTGTCTCTCACCTCGGTGCCCACGCGGTCAAGGTAGGGAGCGGGATCACACCCACGGGTGGCCAGAGCGTATACAAGGATCACGGCCGTCCCTTTGTGCGAAGCCAGAATGTCGGGTGGGGGCTCTTACTCCTCGACGATGTAGCCTTCATCGACGACTCAACTCACTCGACATTCCCAGGGACCGAGCTTCAGTCGGGAGACGTGCTGCTGAACATCACTGGAGCGTCAATCGGCCGGAGTGCGACTGCCGACTCACGCCTCGCGGGCGGGAATGTGAACCAGCACGTCTGCATCATCCGCTCAGATGAGCGTACGTTGGTCCCGAAGTACCTGAACCTGTTCTTGCTTTCCGAAGGCGGCCAACGTCAGATCGACAGCTTCCAGGCCGGGGGCAACCGACAGGGTCTGAACTTCGGCCAAGTGCGGTCGATCCGCCTGCCGTTACCGCCGACCGAGCGCGAACAACGCGCGATCGCGACGGTGTTGAGCGACGTGGACGCGCTGCTGGAGGGGCTGACGCGGCTCATCGCCAAGAAGCGCGATCTCAAACAGGCCGCCATGCAGAAGCTCCTCACAGGCCAGATCCGCCTCCCCGGATTCCACGGGGAGTGGAAGGTGAAGCGGCTGGGGGATCACGTGACCTTCCTGAGGAACGGTGTGAACGCCCGCGCCGAGCTTACAGAGGAAGGCCCCGTGAAGTACTTGCATTACGGCGATGTGCACGCCTGCAAGGGGACCACGCTCGTTCCGGACGCGCTGCCGAGCCTTCCGTCGTCGAAGGCGTCGAGGCTCGACCGACTTGAGGACGGGGATCTGATCCTCGCGGATGCGTCCGAGGACCTGGCCGGGGTGAGCAAGTCCGTGGAGATGCGCGGCGTCGGGACCGGCGAAGTCGTCTCGGGGCTTCACACCATTGCTGCGCGCTTCGAGAAGGACGTGCTCGCCGACGGCTTCAAGGCATACCTGCAGTTCTGTCCGCCGTTTGCGGGTCACCTCCGGCAGCTCGCTGCGGGGACGAAGGTCTACGCCACGAACCGCGCGCACATCGCGAGTGTCGAGATGCCGCTGCCGGCAGTCGACGAGCAGTCCGCCATCGCCGCCGTCCTCTCCGACATGGACGCCGAACTGTCTGCCCTCGAAGCCCGCCGCGAAAAAACCCGTGCCCTCAAGCAGGCGATGATGCAGGAGCTGCTCACCGGGAGGACGCGGCTCGTATGAAGGAGAGCCAGCACACGGAATGGAAGGAATCCTGGCGCGACGAGCACCTGCGCTGGATCTGCGGCTTCGCGAATGCCGAAGGGGGTGTGCTGGCCATCGGGCGGAACGACGAGGGCCGGGTCGTCGGCGTGCCGGATGCGAAACGCCTGCTGGTCGAGCTTCCGAACAAGGTCCGCGATCTCCTCGGCATCGTCGTCGCGGTCAACCTTCGCCGGACGGGCGGCAAGGAATACCTGGAGATCGTGACGCCGGCCTATCCCGCTCCCATCAGCTAC
Source organism: uncultured Holophagales bacterium (assembly GCA_964636395.1). Taxonomy (GTDB): domain Bacteria; phylum Acidobacteriota; class Thermoanaerobaculia; order UBA5066; family UBA5066; genus UBA5066. The sequence continues at coordinate 24,274 of CAZWRQ010000017.1, read as the reverse complement.
CGCGGCCGCTACTACCAGCGCAGCGGCAGCACGCTGCAGGAGCTCAAGGGTGCCGCGCTCGATCGCTTCCTGCTGCGCAAGCAGGGGCGCACCTGGGACGGCGTGCCGATGCCGGGGCTCTCTCCCCGGGACCTGTCGACGGCGGCGATCCGGCGGTTCCGCTCGCTGGCGCGACAGAGCGGCCGGGTCGAGCCGGGCATCCTGCGCGAGGCGGTGCCGAGCCTTCTGGAGAAGCTCAAGCTTCGGGACGACGCGTATCTCAAGCGGGCGGCGGCGCTCCTGTTTCACGAGGACCCGGAGCGCTTCGTGAGTGGTGCCTTCGTGAAGATCGGTTTCTTCCGGTCGGAGACCGATCTCGCCTTCCACGACGAGGTGCGCGGCGACCTCTTCACGCAGGTCGCGACGACGATCGACCTTCTGCGGACGAAGTACCTCGAAGCGAGCATCCGGTACGAGGGGATCCAGCGGGTCGAGCGCTTCGGGGCGCCGGAGGCGGCGCTTCGCGAGGCGGTCCTCAATGCCCTGATCCATCGGGACTACGCGATCCCCGCGCCCGTCCAGATCCGGGTCTACGCCGACCGCCTCACGATCTGGAACCCCGCCGTCCTGCCCGAGGGCTGGGGTCTGGCGGAGCTGCTCGGCGAGCATGCGTCCCTTCCCTACAACCCGAACGTCGCGAACGCGTTCTTCCGGGCCGGGCAGATAGAGGCCTGGGGCCGCGGTATCCAGCGCATCTTCGAGGCCTGCCGGGCGGCCGGAGCGCCGGAGCCCCGGCTGGAAGCGTCCGGGCACGAGCTGCGCATGGAGATCGGATTCGCGGGCGAGCCCGTCGCGCAGTCCGGGGAGGCGCCGGTGAAAACGCCGGTGAAAACGCGGGTGAAAACGCCGGTGAAAACCGCCGACGCCATCCTCGCGCTCCTGCGAGAGCAGCCCGGCCTGAGGCTGGCCGACGTCGCGGAGGCGCTCGGGAAGTCCACCAGCGCGGTGGAGCGGGCCACCCGGAAGCTGCGGGAAGAGGGACGGGTGCGCTACGTCGGCCCGCAGAAGGGCGGCCGCTGGGAGGTCCTGCCGTGACCGAGCGGGTCCGTTCGGAACAGAGGACGCAGAGCCGCGTCGTCGCGCTCTTCACGGACCCAGCGCGGGCCGACGGGCTCGGCTACCGCTACCTCGGCGACTGGCGCGAACGCGAGAACAACCGTTGCGTCGAGACGGCGATCCTGCGCGAGAAACTCGCGGCCCGCGGCTACTCCGGCGCCCACATCGCCGCGGCCCTCCAGAAGCTGGAGACTGCCGCCGACGCGACGGGCGTCACGCTCTATCAGGCGAACCTGCGCACCTACCAGCTCCTGCGCTACGGCGTGCCGGTCCAGGTCGCGGCGGGGCAGGCGCACGAGACGGTCCACCTGATCGACTGGGAGCATCCGGAAGCGAACGACTTCGCGCTGGCCGAGGAGGTGACGCTCCGGGGCGGCCACCAGCGGCGGCCGGACCTCGTCCTCTACGTGAACGGCCTCGCCGTGGCCGTGATCGAGCTCAAGCGCAGCTCGGTGGAGATCGGCGACGGCGTGCGCCAGCTCATCACGAACCAGGAGGAGATCTTCAACAAGGGCTTCTTCGCCACGGTCCAGCTCGTCCTTTCGGGGAGCGACTCGCAGGGGCTCCGCTACGGGACGACCGGGACGCCGGAGCAGTTCTTCGTGGCGTGGAAGGACGAGGCGCCGGCCAGCGTCTCGTCCGACGCCGGGGCGCTTCTCGACGGGCCCCTGGCGCAGCTCTGCAACAAGGAACGCCTCCTCGACCTGATCCGCCACTTCATGATCTTCGACGCCGGCCAGAAGAAGGTGCCGCGGCCGCACCAGCTCTTCGGTGTGAAGGCGGCGCAGAGGCGGCTCGAACGGCGCGAGGGCGGCGTCATCTGGCACACGCAGGGGAGCGGGAAGAGCATCCTGATGGTGCTCCTCGCCAAGTGGGTGCTGGAGCACGACGCCGAGGCCCGGGTCCTCGTCGTGACCGACCGGGACGAGCTGGACAAGCAGATCGAGGGGGTGATGAGGAACGCCGGCGTCATCGGCGCCGACGCGGCCTCACCGCGCATCGGCTCGCGGGCGGAATTCCTGGAGAAGCTCCGGAGCCCGACGCCGCGCCTCCTGTGCGCCCTGCTCCACAAGTTCGACGTGGCGGACCTGACGGGCGAGCCGCCGTCCGTGGCGGGGCGCTTCTACGTCTTCGTCGACGAGTGTCACCGGACGCAGGGTGGCGACATGAACCGGCAGATGAAGCGCTGGCTGGCCGGCGCGATCTTCGTCGGCTTCACCGGGACTCCGCTCCTGCGAAGAGACCGGCCGATGACGCGGGACGTCTTCGGCACCGACATCCACACGTACAAGTTCCACGAAGGGGTCGCAGACGGGGTCATCCTGGACCTGAAGTACGAGGCCCGCGACGTGCCGCAGCGGCTCACGTCGCACGCGGCGGTCGACGAATGGTTCGAACGGAAGACCCGGGGCCTCAACAACTTCCAGAAGGCGGTCCTGCGAAAGCGCTGGGCGACGATGCAGGACCTCCTGAGCGCCGGCGAACGCAAGCAGCGGATCATCGCCGACATCATCGAGGACTTCAGCCTGAGGCCCCGGCTCAACAGCGACCGCGGCACGGCGATCCTGGTGGCGGCCTCCATCTACGACGCCTGCCACTACTACCGCCTCTTCCAGAACACGAGCTTCGGCCGGTACTGCGGAATCGTCACCTCCTACGAGCCGAACCACAACGCCATCTCTCGCGAGCCGATCGACAGCGACGAGCGCTACAAGTTCGACACCTACACGCAGCACGTCCTGAAGTGGGGCCAGACGACGAAGCAGTACGAGACGGAGGCGAAGCGCCGGTTCATCCAGGAGCCGGCGAACCTGAAGCTCCTGATCGTCGTCAGCAAGCTCCTGACCGGCTTCGACGCGCCGAGCTGCACGTACATCTATCTCGACAGCGAGCTGCGGGACCACGCCCTGTTCCAGGCCATCTGCCGGACGAACCGGCTCGACGGGGACGACAAGGACTACGGCCACATCGTCGACTTCAAGGAGCTTTTCGGCGAGGTGAAGGAGGCGATCGCCGTCTACACCTCCGCCGAGCTGGAGGTCGACCCGGCGAGCGGGAGGGACGACAACGTCCACCTGAAGAAGCGGCTGGAGGAAGGTCGAAGGAAGCTCGACGAAGCGCGGGAGGCCCTTCACTACCTGTGCGAGCCGGTGCTCCTGCCGCGGGAGGTCGAGCAGTTCCTGCGCTACTTCTGCGGGGACGCCGCCGACCCGAACGCGCTGAACGAGAGCGAGGCCCTCAGGATCTCCTTCTACAAGGCGGTCGCCACCTTCGTGCGCGCCTTCGCCGCCCTCGCGCAAGACCTTCCGGAGGCGGGGTACACGGAGGCCGAGGCGGCGGCGGTGCGGCGGGAGGTCGAGCTCTACGGCGAGATCCGCGCGGCCATGAAGAAGCACTCGGGGGAGGAGCTGGACATCAAGCCCTACGAGGCGGACATGCGCCACCTCCTCAACACCTACATTCAGGCGGACCCGGCGTCGGGGCTGGGCGATCTGGACGACATCCCGCTGATGGAGCTGATCGTCGAGACGGGCATTCACGACGCCATCGCCCGCAAGCTCAACGAGAAGGGGAAGCTCTCGAGGAACGCCGTTGCCGAAGGGATCATCCACAACGTCCGGAAGACGATCATCCGGGAGCAGCTCACCGACCCGCGCTTCTACGAGCAGATGTCGACGCTCCTCGACGATCTCATCCGGCAGAGCCGGGCGGACACGGCGGCCTACGAGGAGTTCCTGCGCAAGGCCGAGGAGCTGGCACGGCGGCTCGCGGCGAAAGAACCCCACGAGGGCGTGCCGCGGGTCCTGCACGGCAATCGGGAAGCGGCGGTGATCTACAACAACCTGCGGGGAGTTCTCGAGCTGGGCCAGGACGGGTCGAAGGCGGCCGAGGCTCGAACCGACGGGGATCTGGCCGATCTCGCCGTGCGAATCGATCACGCCATCCGCGAGCAGGCGCCCGCCGGGTGGAAGGGGGACCAGGCGCGTGAGGCGCAGGTGCTGAACGCGCTCTTTCCGCTGCTCGACCGGAACCGCGAGGCGACCCGGGCTCTCTTCGAGATCGTCCGGAACCAGCCGGGGTACTGATGGCCGACACGATACGGCTCGGCGGTCTGGCCGTCGCGCTGACGCGGAAGGCCGTCAAGCACGTTCACCTGTCGGTCCACCCGCCGGACGGACGGGTCACGCTGGTCGCGCCCCTGGCGACTCGGACGGAGGTGGCGCGCGCCTACGCGCTCTCCCGGCTCGGCTGGATTCGCCAGCAGCAGGCTCGATTTCGGAGCCAGCCGCGGGAAACGCCCCGGCAGTTCGTCGAGCGCGAGAGCCACTTCCTCTGGGGACGCCGCCGCCTCCTCACCGTCGTCGAGAAGGACGTGAAGCCGTCCGTGCAGCTCGGTCACCGGAAGATCACGCTCACCGTGCGTCCGGGCAGCAGCCGGTTGCAGCGGGAGAAGGCGATGCACGGATGGCACAAGGCCCTGCTGCACGAGGCCGTCCCCCCGCTCCTTCGCAAGTGGGAGGCGAAGCTCGGGGTCCGGGTCGCCGGGTACTTCCTCCAGCGGATGAAGACCCGGTGGGGCGGCTGCAACCCCCGCTCGGGAACGATCCGCCTCAACACCGAGCTCGTGAAGAAGCCGAAGGACCTCCTGGAGTACGTCGTGGCCCACGAGATGGCGCATCTCGTCGAGCCGACGCACAGCGAGCGCTTCGTCGCGCTGATGACGCGGCACTACCCGGCCTGGCGGGTCGCCCGGGCCGAGCTGAACGAGCTGCCGCTCGCGGCAGAGGTGTGGAAGGAATGAGCTGCGCGGAATCGCGGTCGACGCGACCCCGTGCGCCTCTTTCGAAGGGAAGCCCACGCCGGCCCGGGCCCGCGGCCCGAGTCAGACCGCGGCGACCTCGCGTGTCGCGAGCGCCTGGACGAGCTTGCCGCAGAGCCCTCCGAAGGCTCCGGAGGACATGACGACGACGACGTCCCCCTCGGAGAGCCGGGGGAGGAGTTCCCGGGCGAGGGCGTCGGGGTCGGGGGCCGTGAAGGCCTCCTTCCCCTCGGCCGCAAGGCGCTCGACGAGCGTCCCGACGTCGAGCGCGCCGGGGGCGCCGGGCCGGGAGAGCCGGGCGGCGTGGTACGGAGCGGCGATCGCCACGGCGTCCGCCTCGCGGAGAGCGCCGAGGTAGGGCTCGAAGAAGTCGGCGCGGCCCGCCGTGAGGGAGCGCGGCTCGAAGACGCCCCAGACGCGCTGGCCGGGCCAGCGTCGCCGCGCCCCGGCGAGCGTCGTGGCGACGGCAGTCGGGTGGTGCGCGAAGTCGTCGACGATCGTCACGCCGGCGGCGGTCGCGCGGACCTCCAGCCGGCGCTTCACGCCGAGGAAGCTCGGAAGGCCCGCGGCCAGCCGCTCGGCGGGCACGTCGAGCCCCTCGGCCGCGGCGAGCGCCGCGAGCGCGTTCGCGACGTTGTGGCGCCCCGCGAGCGGCGAGCGGACCTCGAACGGGGCCCGGCCCCGGGGGTGGACGACGAAACGCGTCCCCTCCGGCCCCTCCTCGATGCCGCTGGCGCGCAGGTCGAGGTCGGGCGCGTCGCCCAGGCCGTAGAGTACGACGCGTGCCCGGGCGCCGCCGAGGACGTCGCGTACGTTCGGGTCGTCGCCGCACGCGACGATCCGTCCGTCGGGCGGAACGATCGCGACGCCGGCGCGGAACGCCTCCTTGACGGCGTCGAGGTCGGCGTAGAGGTCGGCGTGATCGAACTCGACGGAGGTGAGGAGGAACGTCCGGGGGGCGTAGTGGAGGAACTTCGGCCCCTTGTCCTCCCACGACGTCGAGTACTCGTCCCCCTCCACGACGAACGCCTCCCCGGCACCGATCGCGGAGGGAGAGGGAAAGTTGCGCGGCTCGCCGGCGACGAGGTAACCGGGGGAGCGCCCCGCGGCCGCGAGGAGCCAGGCCGTCAGAGCGGTCGTCGTCGTCTTCCCGTGGGTCCCGGCCACGACGACCGGGTGCCGGCCGGCGAGGAACTCGGTCCGGAGCGTCTCGGGCATCGAGGCGACCGGGAGGCCCCGGTCGAGAGCGGCGACGAGCTCGGGGTTGTCCTTCCCGGCGAGGTTGCCGACCACGACGCGGTCGACCCTCGGCGGTACGTTTCGCGCGTCGAAACCGGGGAGAACGTCGATCCCGAGAGCCTCGAGCCGGTCGGACATCGGCGGGTAGAGCGGCAGGTCGGAGCCGAGGACCCGCTCGCCCTTCTCGACGAGGAGCGCGGCGAGAGGGGTCATGGCGGTCCCGCCGATGGCGATGAGGTAGAAGCTGCGAGACATGGGCGCGCAGTTTGCTTCCCCGTTCCCGGCACCGTCAACCGCGCCGGGATGGCCCCGGGCCGCGGACGCCTATAATCAGAGGTTCGAGTGGCGGCCGGTCCGCCGCGAACAGGAGGTCTTCCTCTATGACGTCTCCCGCTACCCGCGTCCCGTCCGGCCGGACGGCCGCCGCCCTCGTCGCGGCGCTCCTCGCGTTCGCCCCCGCCGCCTTCGCCCAGGCGCCGAAGCCGTCCACCGCGGCCGCGCCGAAGCTCGTCCTCGTCGAGGAGAAGAAGGACGTCGGGACGGTCCCGAAGGGGGAGGTCATCCACGCGACCTTCGTTTTCAAGAACGAGGGGAAGGCCGACCTCCACATCACGGACGTGAAGCCCTCCTGCGGCTGCACGGCCCCCGAGTACGACAAGACGATCAAGCCGGGCGCCCAGGGGAAGATCGTCCTGAACGTCGACACGAAGACGTTCCAGGGCCCGATCTCGAAGTCCGCCCTCATCCTGACGGACGACCCCGAGAAGTCCTCGGTCACGGTCTTCGTCGTGGCGAACGTCAAGCCATACGTCGAGACCCACCCTGTCGGCTTCTTCCGCCTCCAGGCCCTGACCGGGGAGACGGCGACCGCCGAGCTCGTCCTCGGCTCGGACGAGACCGACTTCGCGCCGACGAAGGTCGAGACCCCGAACGGCTACCTCAAGGCGACGCTCGCCCCGGTGCCCGACGCCGAGAAGGTGGCGGGCAAGGGGGCTCGCCAGTGGAAGGTGGTCGTCACGACGACGCCCGACGCGCCCGAGGGGCTCCTCGGCGGCTACGTGAAGGTCATGACGGGCGCCGCGAAGCAGCCGGAGCTCAGCCTCGCCGTCTCGGGCTACATCAAGCCGACGCTTTCCGTCACCCCCCTGTCGGTCAACTTCGGCAACTTCGAGCCGAAGGCCGACCCGGTGAAGCGGACGGTGACGATCATCAACAACAACCTGAAGAACGAGACCTTCCAGGTGACGAAGGCCGAAGCGAACGTCCCGGGCGTGAAGACCGAGGTCGTCATGGCCGACAAGAGCCGGGCCCAGGTCATCATCTCGGTCGACGACAAGGTCAAGAAGGGCGTCTTCGACGGGTTCGTCCTGGTCTCCACGACCGACCCCGCGAAGAAGGAGATCAAGATCCCCCTCAAGGGCGTGATCCTCTAGCCTTCATTTGGAATTGACGGGAAGGGCCGGGCGGACGCGAGTCCTCCCGGCCCTTCGTGTCTCCGGGGCTGCACCGGCTACGGTCGCGAGGGGGCGCCGTCGGCTGGGACCGGGACGACCTCGAGCCAGTCGAAGCCGGCGGCGAGAGTCCGGCCGTCGTCCGCGCCCGCGATCCGGTCCTTCGGCGCCTCGGCGTATGCGAAATCGAACGTCAGGACGTTCTTCCCGGCCTTCCAGGCCGCCGCGGGGGACGGGACCTCGACGACGGTCGGGCCGTCCGGGAGCGGGAACGTTCCGAGCGTGACGTCGTTCAGGACGACCGTGACCCGCTGGGGCGGGGCCCCCTCGTACCGGAACGGCCAGGCGCGGAAGCGGACGAACCGGTCGTCGGGACGCCCGGCACGGAGCGTGATCGTCGCCGCGCGCGCCTGGGCCCAGACGTACGTGTCGCCGGCGCCCGTCCGCTCGAACGACGACCATCCTCGCGTCAGCTCGCGCGGCGTCGTCAGCGGGTCGAAGTTGAGGAAGAGGGCCTCCGGAGCGTTCCCGCCGCAGGCCGCCAGCGAAAGCGCGAGCGCCAGGCCCGGCGCGAGCCGCACGGCCCTCACGGCGCGGGCTCGAAGGAGGCCGCCCGCGACGCGGCAAAGTCGAAGGTCCTCGTCGTCCCGGCGCACCGGGACGCGGCCGGCGGGGAGAACGTCAGCGTCCCGAAGAGCGTGCCGTCGAACCGGGGCAGGACGATCCCCGCCCAGCTCCCGGCGTCGGGCGCGGAGCCGGTGAAGGAGAAGCCCCCTTCCGCCCTCGGGGCGAACGTCGTGTTCGGGTCCGGGACGCCCGCGCCGGCGCCGTAGGCGAGGACGGTGTAGAGGTACGAGCCCGCCTGGCATTCGACCACGAGGAGCCCGCTCAGGAAGTTTGGGGCGCCGCCGGCGACGTCGAGCCGCCCGGCGGAGGCGAGCGCCGGGTCTCCGCGCGTGACGACCCAGCCATAGGCCCCGTCGTCCGGAACGTCGATCTTCACGGGCGGCAGGTAGGCGATGGAGGAGATCGCGTTGTCGATGAGGGAGGCGCCGATCGCGACCGGCCCGCCGCTCCTCACCGTCACGGAGGCCCGGAGGTTCGTCTCGGACGAGGCGACGCCGAAGGCGGCGCCGAGGTTCCCCTGCTGCGCCGCCGAGTAGCGCCCGAGCGTGTAGTCGCGTTCTCCCGCGACGCTCCCGTCAGCCCGCAGGAGCGCGACGTTCAGGACGGCCGGCCCCGCGCCGGTGTTCAGGAGGATCAGGTTCGTCCGGAAGCCGCTCGCGTTCGTGGGCGACGCCGCGACGAACGTCAGCCAGCCCGTCTCTCCGGCCGAGAGCGTCTGGGCCTCGACCTGCGCGGGGATCGAGAAGCCGAACGTCCCGGGGACGCCGGCGGCGCTCCTCGCGTTCGCGACGTAGGTCCGGGAGAGGACGGCGACCGGCACGTCCGAATCGACCCGGATCCCGCCGGCCGAGATGCCGAAGGGCTCGGCCTTCCCGGCGAACGTCGTCCCGAGGACGTCCTCGAGGGCGAGCGTCTCGCCCGGGCCGACCGTCACGCGGACCTTCGGCGCCGCCGTGTTGTCCCCCGCGGCCGAGCCGGACGCGTCGATCGGACTCTGGGCGAGGTAGGTCAGGTCGACGTTCGCGGCCGCGGCGAAGGGGTTCGAGATCCGGAGCGAGCTGACGAACTGCTCGCCGCCGGCGCCGGTCGCCTTCGCCGTGGCGAGGACCCACTGCGTCGTCGCGGGGGTGTCCGCGGAGGCGGCTCCGCCGAGGACGAGGAGGAGGGCGGCTGCGTATGCGCGTCTCATCGGGATCTCCTTGCCGGGAGCCGGCGGACGATCTTAGAACGCGGCGCGGTACCGGGCGGCCACGGGGAAATCCGGAAGAGCCGTCCCGACGGAAACCGGTCGATGGAAAAGAAAGGCGTCGGCAGACCCCGGGACGGCAACCCCGAAGAGACCCGCCGGGAGATCCTCGCGGCGGCGTCGGAGGCGTTCGCGGCGGCCGGCTACGTCGGGGCGACGACGCGCGCCGTCGCCTCCCGTGCCGGGGTGAACGTCGCCACGCTCCACTACCACTTCGGAAGCAAGGAAGGGCTCTATCGGGCCGTCCTGGAGGCCGCCGGCAGGGGCGCCCTGCCGACGATTCCTCCGGGAGACGCGCCGGAGACGGTCGCGCGCGTCGTCGAGGCGCTCTTCCGCTTCGGGGAGGAGCGTCCTGGCCTGGCGCGCCTCGCCCTGCTCGACGCGCTCGCGGGTCCGGACGGAGGCCCGGGACCGGGAGAGGAACGCGTCGCCTGGGCGGCGGAGGTGCTTCGTCCCCACCTCGGAGGCGCCGACGGAGCGGGCGAGGCCCGTGCCGTCGTCGTCCTCGTCGACGCAGCCCAGGCGACGTTCCCGGCGCCGGCGGCTGCGCCGGGGGAGACGTCTGAAGGCGGGAACGCCGTCATCCCTCCCCCGGAACGGGTGAGGCGGGCCGTCGTCGCGGCCGCGCTGAGGCTCATCGCTCTCGGCTGACGTTTGGATCGCGCTCCGCACCTCGGATCGAGAGACCGGGGAGGAGGACGAGCGCGTTCACGGCCGTCCCAAGGAGGACTGGGTCGAGTCGCGCGCCGACGAGAGTGGCGCCGAGCGTCGTCGCTCCGCCGAGGAGCATCGCCGTCCCCGCGAACCGCGGCCGGAGCCTCAGCCGCGGGGCGAACGCGACGAGCGTCGGGAGGATCAGGCTGGAGGCGAAGATCGCGTAGCCGAGGCGGAACGTGGCGAGGACGTCCCGCATCCCGAGCGCCACGAGGAGGCCGAGCGCGCCGAAGGCCACGACGAGGAGCCGGGAGGTCCGCGCAGGCGCCCCGCCGAGGAGATCGTGGGAGGTGGCGGCCGCGGCCGACAGGAGGACCGAGTCGGCGGAAGCCTGCATCGTCGCGACGAGCGCCACCAGGAGGAGCGGCGAGAGGAGGGGGCCCGCGAGGAGGCGGACCGTGGCGGGGAAGATCGCCTGCGGCGCGCCGCCGATCTCCAGGGCCGCCCCGGCGAACGCGATCACCACGACCGCCGCGCCAAACGCGAGCTTCGCTGCGGCCGCGCCGAGCGCCGCGCGCCGGGCCGTCGCCGCGTCGCGGGCCGAGAGGAGCTTCCCCCAGACGTCGCTCCCAACGGCGTGCGGGAGCCCGACCAGGACGAGGAGCGCGCCGACGTCGCTCCAACCGAACCGCTCCCCGACCGGGAAGGAGAGGAGGGGCTCCGGCCAGCCGGTGCGGGCGAGGGAGAGGAGCGCGAGCGGGAACGCGACGCCGACGATGCCGACGACCATGAGGCCGAGCTGGAGCAGGTCGGTCCGGAGGACGGCGCGCTGCCCGCCGAGGGCGGTGTAGGCGACGAAGAGGAGCGCCGTCCCGACCAGGACGGGCGTCGGCGGCCAGTCCGTGAGCGCGCTGACGACGGTCTCGGTCGCCTGCGCGAGGAGCGCGAACCAGACGACCTCGGCGAGGACGACGAGGAGAGCCGCGACCTTCCGGACGCGCGGCCCGTAGAACCGGCCGACGACCGCCGCGAGCGTCACCTCGCCCGTCTCTCGGACGCGGCGGGCGAGGAAGAGCCCGAGGCCGAGGAGCCCGAGCGCTCCGGCGATGTCGAGCCAGGCGCCCGGCAGGCCGTTCTCCGCGACGAGGGACGCGAGGACGAGCGTCGTCGAGCCGCCGATCACCGTGGAGGTGAGGCCGGCCCAGGTCGGGAGGAAACCGAAGGAGCGGTCGCCGAGAAGGAACGACTCCGCGGAGCGGATGGCCCTGCGGGCCGCGAAGAGGCCGACGAGGAGGACGGCCGCCCCGTAGACGAGGAGCGCCGGGATCACGTGCCGACCCCGCGGGTTACGATCGGAGCGTGAAGAAGACCTTCACGTTCGAGGAGGCGCGCAAGGTGCTGCCGGCCGTCCGCGAGCGGACGCGGCGCGCGATCGCGCGGATCGAGGCGCTCGGCGAGCCGTGGGAGGCGCCGGCCGGGCCGGAGGCCCGCGCGATCCTCCTCTCCTGGGCCCGCGAGATGGAGGAGCTCGGGATCGAGGTGAAGGGCCCCGGGCTCGTCGATTTCGACTCGGGCGACGGCTATTGGTGCTGGCGTTGGCCCGAGGAGGCGCTCGACTACTACCACGGATACGACGAAGGGTTCGCGGGGCGCGTCAGGATACAGTGACGGCGTGGCCCGAGCGGGCCCCGGGGCGGGGAATGCCCGTCTGGAACGTGTCGATGCGCCGGCGCAGCTCCTCCGGGAGGGGGGACTTTTGCCCCGCTTTCCAGTCCCAGCCGACCTGCACCGTCCGGCCCGACGCGACGAGGCGGACCTCGGCGTCCACGGAGCTTCCGGCGGCGACGACGCGGTAGTCGAACGCGAAGGACGTCGTGCCGAAATCCCCGGCGCGGCAGCCGACGAGGAGCCGCTCGCCGAGGCGGACCGGCGACGCGTAGTCGCATTCGGCGCGCGCCACGACGAAGCCGATCCGCTCGGGCGCGACCGCCTCTCCCGGCGCGCCCCCGGGGTGGACCGCCAGCCAGAAGGCGAGGCGGGCCTGCTCGAAGTAGGTGAGGTAGACCGCGTTGTTCACGTGCCCCATGGCGTCGAGGTCGCGGAACCGGACCTCGACGGGGACGACGCACGGGAACTCGGGAAGTCGGACGTCGCGCATCCGGATCGACTCTAGCACCCCGCTTCGGGTGAGAATACGGTTCCGGTGGCACGCACTCCCAACCTCGACGACGACCTCGACTTCCTCCTCGACCGCGCCCTGCGCGGCGAGGGGGAGATCGACGAGAGCCTGCGCGCGCGGCTCTCGCAGGCGTTCCCCGCGCTGAGGGTCCCGCTTCCGCCGGCTGAAGGGCGCGCCGCGGCGCCGAAGACGCCGGCCGCGCCGCCCGCCGCCGCGCAGGCGGCGGAGTCGACCGGGCCGATCGAGGCGCCGGGGGCGAACGCGCCGAGCTTCGCCGAGGCGCTCCCGCTCGGCATCGTCCTTTCCGACGCCTCCGGCCTCGTCCGGAGCGCGAATGCGATGGCGCGCCGGATCTTCGGCGCCGAGGCGGTCGCGCTCGAAGGGCGGCGCGTCATCGAGCTCTTCGAGGCGGTCGAGCGGGCCCAGCTCGCCGGACTCCTCGAGGACGCCTTCCGCGGGCGCCCGACGCGCGAGGTCGCGCTCAACGCCGCGAACCCGGCGGGAGCAGTGGCCGTTCGCGTCTCGGCCGCGGGGCGGTTCGGCCCGGACCGAAAGCTGACGCAGGTCGTCTGGACGGTGCGGGAGGCGGGCGTGAACCCGGCCGCGCTGGAGGTCCACGTCCACAGCGGCAAGCAGGAGCTTCTCGCCGAGCTCGGCATGGAGCTGGGGCGCGAGGTGAGCCCGCTCCTCGTTCGCCTCACGGAATCTCTCGTCTCGGTCCAGCGCGTCCTCTCCTCCGGCGGCGACGAGCCGCCCGCGGAGCGCGAGGCGATCCGCGTGAAGATCGCCGACGCGCTCTCGGGGCTGCTGCGCCTCTCCGAGGTCGTCACGGAGCTCGAGCGCTTCTCCGCGACCGCGCCGCTGAAGATCGAGACCATCGACCCGTCGGAGATCCTGGAGCGGGCGCAGAAGCTCCTCGGCCGCCGGCTCAAGGGCGCGAAGCTCCGGGTGCGAAACGACATGGACGAACCGGCGCCGAAGGTCCTCGCCGACGCGCCCCGGATGGTCGAGATCTTCGTCAACCTCCTCCGGAACGCGCGGAACGCGATCCTCCGCCGCTTCGAAGGGGCCGATCCGGAGGCGAGCGCGGCGATGAAGCGCCTCGTCGTCGTCCAGGCGTTCGTCCGCGACTCCTACGTCGCCCTCGTCTTCACGAACAACGGCGTGCCGGTCCCGCAGGCGGACCACGAGCGGATCTTCCTCCCCTCGTTCCAGGCCCGCGACCCGGAGCGGAGCGGCCTCGGCCTCCCCGAGACGGCGGCCCTCATCAAGCAGATGGGGGGCGCCATCCGCTGCGAGCCGCTCGGGGAGCAGGGGACCCGCTTCATCCTGACGCTGCCGAAGGCGTCATAGCGCCGGCCGGCCCGGCGGTCCGGGTCCCCCCGGAAGACGCTCGGCGGCGCGGAGGTCCGCTCCGCGCGGAGGGGGCTGATGGGGCGCGGGGGAGGCGGACGCGCCTCCCCCGAAGGACTGCCGCTGGAACCCGGCGGTGCGGGTTCCCCCGGAAGACGTCAGACCCCGAGGACCCTCCGCCCTTCCGGCGAAGCCATGTCGGCGCTCCACGGCGGGTCCCAGACGAGCGAGACCTCGGCGTCGACGACGCCCGGGACCGCGAGGATGCGCGCACGTGCGTCGCCGGCGATCGCGGGTCCCATCCCGCACCCGGGGGCGGTGAGCGTCATCTTCACGGCGACCTGTGTCCCGCGTCCCTTCGCCGGCGAAAGCGTCAGGTCGTAGACGAGGCCGAGGTCGACGATGTTCACCGGGATCTCCGGGTCGTAGCACTGCCGGAGCGCTGCCCAGACCTCCTCCTCGGAAGCGGGACCCTTCGGCGCGCGCCTAGGAGGCGGATCGGCCGAGGGGGGAACGAGGCCGAGCGCGTCGGCGTCTTCCGGACCGATCCGGAAGAGGCCGCCGACGGTCGGCGCCTGGACCGTGAACGAGCCGCCGAGCGACTGGACGAGGTAGACGGGCACGCCTTCGGGGAGGAGCGCCCCCTCTCCGCTCGGCACGCGCACCGCCGCGCATTCGCGCTGGAGGAGGATCGCGGGCGTCCGGCTCACGCGGGCCTCGCGCGCGTGGAGGAGACGGCCTTCAGGCCGACGAGGACGACGACGACGACGGCGACCTCGAGGAGCGCGCCGGTGCCGTAGGGTCCGGCCGCGTCCCACGCGAACCAGGCGTGCTCGCCCCAGAACGGCCCGAGGATCCGCCCGAGCGAGGAGAGCGATTGCGCCGCGCCGAGGATCTCTCCCTGCTCGGCCGCCTCCGTCGAGCGAGAGAGGAGCCCCGCGAGCGCGGGGTTCACGAGTCCGCTCCCGGCGGCCGTGGTGACGACGAGCGCGACGAGCGCTCCGTGCCCCGGCACGAGGACGAGCCCGGCGAACGAGAGCGCGAGGAGCGTCGAGCCGATCCCGATGAGGCGCGCCTCGCCGAGGAGCGGGACGAGGCGGCGGATCAGCCCGCCCTGGACGACGGCCGCGGTGACGCCGATCAGGACGAAGAGCCAGGAGACCGTCGACGGGTCGTGGCCGAAGCGGCTTCTCGCGAACTGCGCGAACGTCGCCTCGAAATTCGAGAAGGCGGTCGTGTTCAGGAGCGTCACCAGGAGGAGCGGGCCGACGACGGGGCGCGCGAAGGCGTTCACGACGGCGCGCAGGGGGAACCAGTGGCGCGGCGGGCGCGCGGCGGCGCTCGCGGGGCGAGTCTCCGGGAGGCCGAAGAAGGCCCAGAGCCAGGCGACGAGCGAGAGGCCGGCGGCGACGAGGCCGGGGAGGGTGTGGCTCACCTTCACCGAGAAGCCGCCGATGGCGGGCCCGAAGACGAACCCGAGCCCGAACGCCATACCGACGAGCCCCATCCCGCGCGCGCGGTCGCCCTGCGGCGTCACGTCCGCGATGACGGCCTGCGCCGTTCCGATGTTCGCTCCCATGATCCCCGCCAGGACGCGCGAGGCGAGGAGCCCCGCGAACGAGCCGGCGAACGCGAAGAGGAGGTAGGAGAGGAAGCTCCCGAAGAGGGAGAAGAGGAGGACGGGCCTGCGGCCGACGCGGTCCGACAGCCGCCCGAGGAGCGGCGCGAAAACGAACTGCATCGCCGAGAAGCTCGCCATCAGCACCCCGAAGGCGAGCGGCGACGGGTGGTAGGCCTCGGCGTAGAGCGGGACGAGCGGGATGACGATCCCGAAGCCGACGAGGTCGATGAAGACGGTCAGGAAGACGACCGCGAGCGGCGAGAGGCGGCGGGTCACGGTTCTCCTTCGCGGGCCCTGCGCAGAAGGCGACGGCCCCCGTGCGGGGGCCGTCGTCGAGTCGCGGGGCGCAGGTGGGCGACGCGGCGCGCGGCGCTCACGGCTACGGGTGCGCGGAGCGCATGGACGAGCTTCGTCCTCGGCTCAGGCGAAGCTCTTCCCGCAGCCGCAGCCTCCGCCGGCGTTCGGGTTCTCGACGGAGAAGCCCGCGCCGCGGAAGTCCTCGATCCAGTCCACGGTCGCGCCGTTGAGCTTCATGGCGCTCGTCTTGTCGACGAGGACCCGGATGCCGCCGACCGCGAGGACATGGTCGGTCTCCTTCGGGTCGTCGAACGTGAAGCCGTACTGGAAGCCGGAGCAGCCGCCGGCCTGGACGAAGACGCGCAGGGCCTTGTCGGCCGCGTCGGGCATCTTCGCGGCGAAGTCCTTGACCTTGTCGACGGCGCGGTCGGTGAGGCTGAGGGCGAACGTCTCCTGGACGGAGACGGTGGCGGTGTTGAGGGTCGTGGACGCCATCGGTTCCTCCTCGAGGCCGGACGCACCGATGGTGAACGGCCTCGAACCTTTCATTGTCGCTCGGGTCGAGACGGCACGTCAACGCGCCCCGCCCCATTCACCAGCAAGAATCGGACCATTCGCCGCACTACAGCACAATCCCTAGTGGTCTCTCGGCAGCAGACTACGAGATGTTGCGCAATGGCGCTCGGTCGCATAGGATTCCTCATCCGCCCATCGAGAATTCCACAAGGGGGTCCGCCGTGTCTTTTCCCGCCGATCGCACCGCCGAGCAGGTGTCCGTCTCCACCGCTTCCGAGCCCGCCGCGTCCCGTTCCGCGCTCCGCGGCCTCACGTTCCGGCGCCTCTACACAGACGGCGTCACGCACCCGTTCGACGCGATCGAGTGGGAGCTCCGGACGGCCGCGATCACGAACGAGAAGGGCGAGGTCTTCTTCGAGCAGAAGGACGTCGAGGTCCCGAAAGCGTGGTCGATGACGGCGACGAACATCGTCACCCAGAAGTACTTTCACGGGAAGGTCGGGACGCCCGAGCGGGAGCGTTCCGTGCGGCAGCTCATCGGGCGGGTCGTCGAGACGATCACGGGCTACGGCGCGAAGGGGGGCTACTTCCGGACCGCGGCGGACCGGGACGCCTTCCGCGACGAGCTCGCGGCGATCCTCGTGAACCAGGCCGCCAGCTTCAACTCCCCCGTCTGGTTCAACGTCGGCGTCGAGGCGAAGCCGCAGGCCTCGGCCTGCTTCATCAACGCCGTCGGCGACTCGATGGGGTCGATCCTCGACCTCGCGAAGACCGAGGGGATGCTCTTCAAGTTCGGGTCCGGGACCGGCTCGAACCTCTCCTCGCTCCGCTCTTCCACGGAATGCCTCTCCTCCGGCGGAATCGCCTCGGGCCCCGTCTCGTTCATGAAGGGGTTCGACAGCTTCGCGGGGGCGATCAAGTCGGGCGGCAAGACGCGCCGGGCCGCGAAGATGGTCATCCTGAACGTCGACCACCCCGACGTCCTCGAGTTCATCGACTGCAAGGCGAAGGAGGAGCGGAAGGCGTGGGACCTCATCGAGGCGGGCTGGGACGGCTCGTTCGGCGGCGAGGTCTACAACAACGTCCTCTTCCAGAACGCGAACCACTCGGTCCGCGTCACGGACGAGTTCATGAACGCGGTCGAGGAGGGACGCGAGTACGCCTGCCACGCCGTCACCACCGGCGAGGCGCTCCTCCGGCTCGACGCCCGGGCCGTCCTCCGCCGGATGGCCGACTCGGCCTGGATCTGCGGCGACCCCGGCATCCAGTACGACACGACGATCAACCGCTGGAACCCCTGCAAGTCGACGCACCGGATCAACGCGTCGAACCCCTGCTCGGAGTACATGTTCGTCGACGACTCCGCCTGCAACCTCGCCTCGCTGAACCTGATGAAGTTCGCCAAGGAGGACGGCGGCCTCGACGTGGAGAAGTTCCGTCACGCCGTCGACGTCGTCTTCGCCGCGCAGGAGATGCTCGTCGACGAGGCCTCGTACCCGACGCCGGCCATCGAGAAGAACTCCCACGACTTCCGTCCCATCGGCCTCGGCTACGCGAACCTCGGGGCGCTCCTGATGTACAACGGCCTTCCCTACGACGGCGACGACGGGCGGGCCTACGCGGCGGCCGTCACGAGCCTGATGCACGGGCAGGCGTTCCTCACCTCCTCGCGGATCGCCTCGGAGATCGGCACGTTCCGGATGTACGCGCCGAACCGGGACGCCTTCCTCGGCGTCATCGGGATGCACCGGGAGGCGGCGGCGAACGTCCCGCGGACAGGCGTCCCGAAGGAGCTCTACGAGGCGCAGCTCGGCGTGTGGGACCTGACGCTCGAGTCGGGCCGCCAGCACGGCTACCGCAACGCGCAGGCGACCGTCCTCGCCCCGACCGGGACGATCGGCTTCATGATGGACTGCGACACGACGGGCGTGGAGCCCGACCTCGCCCTCGTGAAGTACAAGAAGCTCGTCGGCGGCGGGACGATCAAGATCGTCAACAACACCGTTCCGCACGCGCTCGCGCGCCTCGGCTACACGGACCCCCAGGTGAACGAGATCGTCGCGTGGGTCGACGAGAAGGGGACGATCGAGGGGGCGCCGCACCTTTCCGCCGCGCACCTCCCCGTCTTCGACTGCGCCTTCAAGGCGCGCGGCGGGACGCGCTCCATCGACGCGATGGGGCACGTGCGGATGATGGCCGCCGTCCAGCCTTTCCTCTCGGGCGCGATCTCGAAGACGGTGAACCTGCCGCCCGACGCGACGGTCGAGGACATCACGAACGTCTACGTCGAGGGGTGGAAGCTCGGCCTGAAGGCGATCGCCGTCTACCGCGACGGCTGCAAGCGGACCCAGCCTCTCAACACGGCGGCGTCGAAGACCGACGACGCCGTGAAGGGGACGAAGGGGGCCGCGGTGACCCCGGGGCCCGCGCCGGCCGCGACGGCCGGGCCGAGACGGAAGAAGCTCCCGGACGAGCGGCGCGCGCTCACGCACAAGTTCTCCGTCGGCGGGCACGAGGGATACATCACGGTCGGCCTCTACGAGGACGGGCAGCCGGGCGAGATCTTCCTGACGATGGCGAAGGAAGGCTCCACGATCTCGGGCCTGATGGACGCCTTCGCGACGGCGATCTCGCTGACCCTCCAGTACGGCGTGCCGCTCGAGGCGCTCGTCGAGAAGTTCAGCCACATGCGCTTCGAGCCGGCCGGCTACACGAAGAACCCAGAGATCCCGATCGCCAAGAGCCTCGTCGACTACATCTTCCGGTACCTCGCGTCCCGCTTCCTGACGGCGGACCTCCGGGCCCGGGCCGGCGTGATCTCGCGCGAGGAGAACGGCAACGGCAACGGCCACGCCCTCGCGGCCATCCCCGTCCCACCCCCGCAGAAGGCGGCCACGGCCTCCTCGACGACGCTCGCCTTCGAGAACAGCGCCGACGCCCCGAGCTGCCACCAGTGCGGGCACCTCATGGTGCGCAACGGCGCCTGCTACAAGTGCCTGAACTGCGGGGAGACGAGCGGCTGCAGCTGAAGTGAACTTGGGGGACCCGGGTTCCGCCCGGGTCCCCCAAACCCCTCCGCGGCGGAGAGGCGGCGGCCTTCGGAATCGTGGCGGGGCGGGTTCCGCCCGGGCCCCCCTCGCCCGCTGCGCGTGCGAGGCCCGGGCGGCGGAACGCCGGGTTCGCGTGTCCTAGGACGACGAGGCCGGCGATTCCAGATGGCGGATGGCGGTGAAGGTGTAGGAGACCGCCTGCGGGCTCACGACCTCGTTCTCGGTGCTCATGGGCTCGGCAAAGAGAGTTGTCCCCGGCATCAGCACGACCGCGTCGGCGCCGACGGCCGCGGCCTTCTCGCGGACCTTGCCGAGAATCGCGGCGGTGCTGTGACGGCCCGAGAGCCAGACCTCGATCGTGCCGAGGGACTGGTGCGGGGCGGCGGGAGCGGAGCGAAGGACGGCGACCGCGGCCGGCGAGACCGAGGCCTGAACCCCGGGAGCGAGGTCCTCGGCCGGGTGCCAGGTCGTGGAGACGCAGCCGCCGAGCAGGAGAGAGAAGCCAGCGGCGAGAAGTCCGGTCAGCGTGTGTCCTCTCATCAGGGTACCTCCCGGAGTGGGCCTGCAACCGACATGCCGGTGGGACCGCCTCGTCCTGAGGACAGTCGCCGCGCCGCCCTACTTCTTCTTGCCGAAGAGGGCGTCGAAGGCGGAGCGGGCCTGGTCGGGGGTGTCGGTCGCCTTGCGGCCGGTCAGGTCGAGCGTGACGGCGGGCTCGTAGAACGTGCACTCGTTCGCGCGCGACTTCGCGGCGATCGGCGCCGGAACGGGCTGACGGCACTGGAACGGGGCGCCGCCGTCGAAGTGACGGCACTGGGCGCAGGCGTGGAGGGCGGCCCCGCACTTGACGCAGAGCGCAGCGAGGGCGACCTCGGGGTCGTTCTTCTCGTGGCACGTGCGGCAGCGGAAGACCTCTTCGCTCGGCCGGCCGGCGCTCCGCCCTCGCGGCGCTCCCTCGAGCCGGGCGGGGCGGTCGTCGAAAGAGCCGCCACCGCGCGGAGAGGACGGGGCGTTGTCCTGGTAGCCGCGCTGGCGGTACTTGCGGTCCATCGGGCTCACCTCGACCCCGAGCGTGCCGCACACTGCGGGCGCGCGTCAACGCCGCGAGGTATCGTTCCCGGTCTGGAAGGAGAGCCCGCCGATGAAGCTGATCCTCAGGGTGCTCGTGAACGCCCTCGCGCTCGGGGCCGCGGCGTACTTCGTCCCGGGGATCCGGGCCGGGAGCGTCACGTCGGTCCTCCTGATCGCGCTCGTCTTCGGCGTCCTGAACGCCCTGGTCCGGCCCTTTCTCAAGCTCCTCTCCTGTCCGCTTCTCGTCCTGACCCTCGGCCTCTTCACGCTCGTCCTGAACGCGGTGATGCTCATGCTCACGGCCTGGCTCGGCCAGCTGTTCGGCATCGACTTCCGCGTCGACGGCTTCTGGCCCGCGTTCCTCGGCGCGCTCGTCGTCTCGATCGTCTCGGTCGTCCTCTCCTGGATCCTGATCGACGAGAAGCGGTGAGACCCCACAGACCCCTTGACGGCCGGGTTATGGTCTTCGACGCCGTGAACGTCCGCGTCACCCATCCCACCTTTACCGCGTTCGGCGGCGCGTATGCGCCGACCAGCGGAGGGGTGGACGTGTAGCTCACGGCCACGAGAAGGGCGAGATCGAAGCCCCCCTCCGCGAGACGGCGGAGGGGGGCTTCTTCGTTTTTCCGGGACCCGGGCATGAAGCGAGGAGGCTCCCATGACGTACCCGATCGACCCGAGCGAATCCGAGGACTCCTGCGCGCGCAGGGTCATCCGCGCCGGTTACCAGGGACGACACGGCTCTTTCGGCGCCCGGGCGGCGGCCCGCTGCGGCCGGCCGATCCCAATGGAGACCTTCGACGCCCTCCTCCGCGCCCTCGCGGCCGGCGACGTCGACGAGGCGCTCCTCCCGGCGGTGGACCGGGTTATCGGGCCGGTCGACGAGGCGCTCGCGGCGCTCGCGCGCGCCGTCGACGCCGGGGCGAGGCCGTCGGTCGCCGGTGAGGTCGAGGTCTCGATGCGGCTCGTCCTGGCGGCGCCCCGCGGCGTTCTCCTCGAGGAGATCGCGGAGGTCCTCTCGCAGGCGCCGGTCCTCCGGCAATGCGAGGGCCTCCTCGCGCGGCTCGGCGCGTCGGCGCTCCCGGTCGAGGACACCGCTGAAGCCGCGCGGGTCGTCGCGGCGCGAGGCGGGGGCCGCGCGGCGGTCTGTTCCGAGGAGGCGGCCCTCGAAGCGGGCCTCGTGCCGCTCCTCGAGGACGTCTCCGACGTCCGGCCGAACGGAACCCTCTTCTGGCGCCTCGCGACCCAGGCGTCCTCGCCCGCGCCCCTTCGCGTCCTGCGGGTGACGACGGCGCGACTCGGGGCACTCCTGGGCCAGTCCGGCGTCGAAGTCCTCTCGGCCGCGGGCTCGCCGGTCTTCGCGGTCGTCCCGGAGCCGCTCCTGCCCGCGGTCGCGGCCGCGCTCCGCGAGTCGAAGGCGCAAGGCGCCGTCTGGCTGGGGCCGTCCCCGGACGTCGCGCGGCGGCCCCGGGTCGAGGGGCTCCCCCGCGCCACGGACCGTCGCCCGCCGACGGTCGTCTCGGTCGGCGCGTACCGCGTCGGAGGCGGCGAGCGCGCGGTCATCGCGGGGCCGTGCGCGGTGGAGTCGGAGGAGCAGGTCGGGCGGCTCGCGCGGGCCGTGGCGAGGGCGGGCGCGACGGCGCTCCGCGGAGGCGTCTTCAAGCCGCGGACGAGCCCCTACTCCTTCCAGGGGCACGGCCTGCAGGCGCTCCGCTGGTTGAAGGCCGCCGGCGAGAGCGTCGGGCTCCCGGTCGTGACGGAGGTGATGGCCCCCGCGCAGGTGGGGCCGGTGGCCGAGCTCGCCGACGTCCTCCAGGTCGGCGCCCGCAACTGTCAGAACTACGACCTCCTGAAGGAAGCGGGCGCGGCCGGACGGCCCGTCCTCCTCAAGCGCGGGTTCGGCACGACGGTCGACGAGTGGCTCTCCTCGGCCGAGTACCTCCTCGACGCGGGATGCGAGCAGGTGATGCTCTGCGAGCGCGGCATCCGGACGTTCGAGCAGTCCACCCGCGGAACCCTCGACCTCGGCGGGCTCCTCGCGGCGCGCGAGCTGACGCACCTCCCGCTCCTCGCGGACCCCTCTCACGCCTCCGGGAGGAAGGAGCTCGTGCCCGGGCTGGCGCGGGCCGCCTGGGGCGCCGGCGTCGACGGCCTCATCGTGGAGGTCCACGACGCGCCCGAGTCGGCCTGGTGCGACGGGCCGCAGGCGCTCCTGCCGGAGGACCTCGAGCGGCTCTGCGACGAGTTCGGCCTTCCCCCCGGCGCGACGCCGTCGATCGAGCGGGTCCGGACGGCGATCGACTCCGTCGACCGGGAGATCGGGCGCCTCGTCGCGCGGAGGCTCGGCCTCTGCCGACGCGTCGCCGACGCCAAGCGCGCGGCGGGTGTCCCCCTCCGCGACGCGGCGCGGGAGGAGAGCGTGACCGCGCGCTACCTCGAGACGCCGGGGATCGACGAGGCCTCGGCCCGGCGCCTCGCGGAGTCGGTCATCGCGATGGGCCTCTCCGTCGAGGGGTGGACGGCGGAGGATGCGTCCTGAGGCGCTGCGGCTACTCCCCGATGATCTTGATCAGGACGCGCTTGGCGCGCTTCCCGTCCCACTCTCCGTAGAAGACCTGCTCCCAGGGGCCGAGGTCGAGCTTCCCGCCGGTGACGGCGAGGACGGCCTCGCGGCCCATGAGCTGCCGCTTCACGTGGGCGTCCGCGTTCTCCTCGCCCGTGTCGTTGTGCCGCCAGGAGCGGACCGGCTCGTGCGGGACGAGCTGCTCGAAGAACCGCTCGAAGTCGGCGAGGAGGCCGCGCTCGTCGTCGTTCACGAAGACCGACGCCGTGATGTGCATCGGGTTGACGAGGCAGAGCCCCTCTGAGACGCCGCTGTCGCGGACCGCGTCCTCGATCTCGGGCGTCACGTTCACGAAGCCGATTCGCTTCGGCAGGTGGAACGTCAGCTCCTTGCGGTACGACCTCATACGCGCCTCCGTGCGGCGGCAAGGCTAGCCTGTGGCGAAGGGCGGCGCGAGCCGGGCCTTCGGTGCGAGATGCCCCTCCCTCGCGGGCGCCGGTTGCGATATCGTCTCCGCCATGACGGAAGCCGTCGAGGAACGCCGACTTTTCGCCGACTTTCTGCGGCGGCGCGGGCTTAAGACGACCCGCGAACGGACCGCGCTGTTCGAAGAGATCTTCGCGACGCACCACCACTTCGACGCCGACGACCTCGTCGTGAGGCTGCGGGGCAAGGGGAAGAAGGTGAGCCGGGCGACGGTCTACCGGACGCTCGACCTCCTCTACGACTGCGGCCTCGTCTCCCGCGTGCGGCTGAACGACGAGAAGTACCGCTACGAGCGCCTCCTCGTCGGCGAGCACCACGACCACCTCGTCTGCACCTCCTGCGGCGCCGTCATCGAGTTCGTCGATTCGCGCATCGAGGAGCTGCAGGAAGCCGTCTGCAAGAAGTACGGCTTCGCACCGACGACCCACTCGCACCAGATCCGCGGCGTCTGCTCCGACTGCCAGGCCCGAGAGGGAACGTCCCGGGGGGCTTCGCCGGCGTAGACGGGGCCGTATGGCCCCCGCGATCGTCTGGTTCCGCCGGAACCTTCGCCTCGACGACAACGCCCCCCTGGACGCGGCGCTCCGCGGACACGAGACGGTCGTTCCCGTCCTCGTACTCGACGACCATTACCGGGACGAGGACTTCTCTCCGCCGAGGCTCCGGTTCCTCGCGGAGAGCCTCCGGGAGCTCGAGGCGGAGCTCGCCGCGCGGGGCTCGCGCCTCCTCGTGCGGAACGGCCCCGCGGGGGATGCTCTGGCGGCGCTCGCGCGCGAGACCGGGGCCGAGGCCGTCTACGGGCACGACGATCACGAGCCGCACGGGCGGGCGCTCGCGCGAGAGGTCGAAGCGGCCCTGGCGCCGCAGGGGACGCGGCTGCGCCTCCTCCCCGACCTCCACCTCGTTCTCCCGGCCTCGCTGCGGACGGACTCCGGGAGGCCCTACGCGGTCTTCACGCCGTTCCTGAAGCGCTGGCGCGAAGCCGACAAGGCCGCCCCCCGCCCGA
>CAZWRQ010000016.1:0-32074 GCA_964636395.1 uncultured Holophagales bacterium | reverse complement strand
GCTCCACCTCGCCGCTCGAAGGTGGAGCGCACCCTGGCCGCGCGTCGTCGCAGCTCTCGCCGGAGAGCGCACGCTCCTCGACGTCGGGTGCGGGCCCGGCCTCCTCGCCTTCCTCCTCGAAGCGCGAGGCGCCCCGGGCTCCTACCTCGGCATCGACCCCGACGCGAGGAAGGTGTCCCGGGCCGAGGCGTGGCTCGGCCGCTCGCCGCGGCGGACCTTCCGGGCGTGCGAGCTCGCGGAGCTGCCGGGAGAGAGGTTCGACGCGGTCTCGGTCGTCGACGTCCTCTACCTCGTGCCCCGGGAAGCTCGCGCGGCCTTCGTCGCCGGAGTCGCGGCGCGCCTCGCGGACGGCGGGCGCGTCGTCGTCCTGACGAGCGGCGGCGGACCCCGCTGGAAGCGGCTCCTGGACCGGCTCCAGGAACGGCTCGTGGTCGTCGTGCTCGGCTGGACGCGGGGCTCCGCCGTCGAGCCGTGCGACGGCGCCGAGGTGGCGGCGCTTCTCGCGGCGGCCGGCCTCGTCGACGTCCGCGTCGAGGACGCCGGCACCGGCTACCTCCACGGCTTCGATCTGGTCAGCGGTCGAAAGCCGGGGTGACGGGGTGGAAGCGGAAGACGCGGGCGGGGAGGAAGCTCCCGTCGTTCGTCGCGTTGTCGACGCGGGTCGCGTGGACGAGGAGCGCCCCGCCTCGGGCGACGCTCACCGTCGCGGAGGCTTCCTCGGCCGGGGCGATGCCCATCTCCGCGAAGACGTCGTTCCACTGCACCGCCTGATGGGGCTCGAGCGTCAGCTCCCGGGTGGCCAGGATGGAGCCCGACACGTCGAAGAGCGTCACCTCGGCCACCGTCTCGAGACCGCGGGTCTCGAGGAACCCGAGGTTCGTCCTCGTCCGGGGCCCCCCCGAGAGGAACGTCAGGGCCGCCTCGTCTCCGGGCTCCGCCTGGGAGTCGTCGAGGAGGCCGATGGCGAGGCCGTAGCTTTTCCCCGGCTCCTCGGTGTAGGTCCGGCTGGAGGCGATCAGCCCGGGGCTGTCGCCGAGCGCCGTGATGCGGAGGGCGCCCGCGGTGTCCTCGGGGAGCCCGAGTAGGCTTCCGAGGACGTCCTCGAAAAGGCGTGTCTCGAACGCGCCGAGAGAAAGGACGAGCTCCTTCGGGGTGGCGCCGCGCGACGGAAAGAAGGAGAAGCGGACTCGCGCCGGCGAGGCCCACGGGTTCGAGAGCTTGAGATCGGTCCGGAAGTAGGCGCCGAACCTCCCGGGCGAGCGGGCCGCCGCCGGCAGGAACGCATCCGTCCGCGGGCGGGAGGCGGTGACGAGAAGGCCGTCGTTCGAGCCGTTGTCAACCGCGATCGCCCAGCTCGCGACGCTGCCCGCGCCCGAGAGGACCCGCACCTCGATGAGGTCGTCGTTCGCGGGCGCTGTCGAGGCGGCGGCGTGGACGTCGTTCACCTGGCGGCTCGCGAACGGGCCGAGCGTCAGGCCGAGCCGTGCCTTCAGCGAGCCGCGGCCGTCGCGGACCAGGAGCTCGACGTTCGCCTCTTTGCCCGAGACCTCGGAGAGGCCGACGTTGACGCGCGAGCGCTCCGCGTGAAAGACGGGCGCGAGGTAGGTGGGCGGGTCGGAAGCGCCGGAGGCCGCGTCCCGCGCCAGCGGGGGGACGAACAGGCCGTAGGTCCCTCCGCCCGGAGCCGTGGTCCTGGTCCGGCTCGCGACCATCACGTGGGCCGGAGCGTCGATCCGGACGGGGCCGAAGCCGGAAGAGCGGAACGCGTTGCCTACGACGTCCGACAGCGTGCGCGTCGCGCGCGCGCCGAGCCGGAGGTCGACGGCGACCGCCTGGTCCGGAGCGGCACCCGACGGCAGGAACGAAAGCGTGACGTCGGCGGGCTCGAGGTGCGGGTTGAAGAGGACGACGTCGCTCGAGAAGAACGAGCCGAAACGCCCGGTGTTCCGCGCGACCGACGGCAGGAACCGGGTCGGCGCCTCCGCGAGCCGGACCGTGCGCGGCGCCTCGGGCTCCGCGACGAGCGCCCAGCTCGTCACCCGGCCGTCGCGGAATCCCTCGTCGTCCTCGAGGCGAAGGACCCAGGTGCCGGCGACGGGCCTCCCGGCGAAGAGCGAGAGCGGCTCCGAGCTCTCGACCGTCCTTCCGAAGACCTCGCGGAAGACCGCACCCTCCCGGCGAATCCCGTCGGCGAGGTGGGCGGTCGTGCCGTCGGGACCGGTGAGCGTCGCGCGGACCGTCGCCAGCCGCGGATGCTCGAGCGAGAGCGCGACGGCGAGCGACGAGACGCTCCCCGTCAGGGCGGAGACGGTGGCGCGGCAGATCATCGCGGCCGGTCTCGCGCCGGAGGCCTCGACGTTCTCGCACGGGCCGGAGGCGGGGCTCGGCGCGACGAGGGCGGTCCCGACGTCGAGCCGGGGCGTCGCGAGCGCGGTCCGCTCGTCGCCCACCGGCACTCCGGTGAGCCGGAGGAAATCGGTCGAAAGCGCGGGGTCTTCGAAGGAAGTGAACTGCCGCGTGAGGAGGAGGGCCCCGGCGGCCGCGGGGGCGGCGGCCGAGGTCCCGGAGAAGGTCGTGAACCGACCGCCGCCGGACGTCGGCGCGATCCACCGGACGCCGGGAGCGAGGAGCGAAAGAGCCGGACCGCCGTTGCTCGTGCAGGGAACGACGTCGGGCCCGGTGTACGGGTCGATGCACTCGGCGTCGCCTTCCCAGGCTTGAGGCCCCTGCCCCGCCGAGTAGACCATCCCGACGCTGACGACGTCGGAATGGCAGGCGGGCCAGGAGATCGCGGACGGGAAGCCGGCGTTGCCGGACGCGGCCACCACGACGAGCCCCTCGGCGCGCGCCCGGGAGAAGAGGCCGGCCGAAATGGGGTCTTCAGAATCGCAGAAACCGGACCGGACTCGCTCGTCGGCGAGGCTCAGGTTGAGGACCTCGAGGCCCAGGGCCTCGCGGCGCTCGAGCGCCCAATCGACGGCCGCGAGGACGTCCGAGGAAAGCGCGGCGGAGCAGCCGTCGCGGTTGCCGAAGACCTTCAGGGGGACGATCGACGCCCCGGGGGCGATCCCCTGGTGCCCGGCGGCGACGCCAGCGACGGCGGTGCCGTGCCCGTTGCAGTCCTGGGTCCTGTCGTTGCCGTCGGCGAAGTTCCATCCGCCGAGGATTCGACCGGGGCCGGCCGGCCCCGCGCCGAAGTCCGGATGGAAGTTGTCGATGCCGGTGTCGACGATCCCGATGGCCCGCCCGGCTCCGGTCAGGCCGGCCGAGAAGAGCCGATCGGCACCGATCTGGGCCGTCCCGACCTGCCCCGCAGGACGGACCACGCGGTCGAGGACGACGGCCCGCGCGCCGGGCTCCCGGCCGAGCCTCTCGAGCCCGGACGCGTTCAGCCAGCCGGCGAGGATGCGGCCGCCGTCGAGCGACCGGACGACCTCCAGCCCCTCGGGAACGAGGGAGTCGGAAACCGCGTCGCGGGCCACGAGGACGCGGGTCCGACCCTCGGCCGCGACCCGCTCCCGCACTCCCTCTCCGACGTGCAGCTTCGCCGTCCCGGCTGCGGCCGGAAGGGTGGCCGGGGCGAGGGCCGCGGCCGCGAGGAGCGCGCCGAGCGCGCGGAAGGACCTCATTACTCTGCCGGGAAGCTATCACCAGGGGAGTCTCCGGGACGTGAGACGCGTCAACACGCGGGACGGGAGGGAGTGTTCCGGGCCGCTAGAATCCCATCGTGGTCCCGTATCCGGAGGCACGAAAGGTCGCGGAAGGCGGCGTCCTCGTCTTCGCCGACGCCCATCTCGGCCAGGCGGAGGGGGATGCTGGGGATTTCCTCACCGCGCTGGAAGAAGGGGTCGAGCGGGGGTTCCGGACGGTCGTCCTTCTCGGCGACATCTTTCACTACTTCATCGGGAGCGCGAAGCTCGAGACGCCGCTGATCCGCCGGGTCCTCGACTCGTGGGACGCCCTCGCCGCGAAGGGGGTGGATCTACGGTACGTCGAGGGCAACCGCGACTTCTTCCTCCGCGGGACGCGCTGGGCGCGGGCCTTCTCCGCCTACGGCGACACCGACGGGGTGGAGGTCGGCGGGCGCCGGTACGCCTTCGTCCACGGTGACCGCGTCAACACGCGCGATCTCCCGTACCGGTTCTGGCGAGTCGTGTCGAAGAACCCCGTCTCGCGCGGCGCCCTCGCGCTGATACCCGGGCCGCTCGCCCGGGAGATCGTGCGGAGGACCGAGGCCCGTCTCTACACGACGAACTTCCGGCACAAGAGGGTCCTCCCCGGCGCCGAGCTCGTTCGCGAGGGGGAACGGGCGCGGGCCGCCGGATACGACGAGCTGCTCGTCGGACACTTCCACGTCGAGCAGCACTACGAGCGGGCCGGCAGCGTGACGCGGGTCCTGCCGGCCTGGCTCGAGGAGCGCCGACACGCGGAGATCGGAGCCGACGGCGCCCTTCGGATCGTGACGGAGGCGAGCGCCCATCGCGCCGTCCGGCGAGCGTCTCCGACGTGATCCCGCTCCCTTCCGGAAGGCTCGCGGGGCGCCTCAGGGTCCCCGGCTCCAAGAGCCTCACGAATCGGGCCCTCGTCGCCGCCTCCCTCGCGCCCGGGACGAGCGAGCTGGTCGACCCGCTCGACTGCGACGACACGCGGGTCCTCGCGGAGGCGCTCGGGCATCTCGGAGCGACAGTCCGCCGGGGTGCCCGGAGCTGGATCGTCGAGGGGCCGCTCGTCGGAGCGCCCGGGCGGGAACGGACGATCGACGTCGGCGCGGCCGGCACGCCGGCCCGGTTCCTCCTCGCGCTGATGGCGGCGCTGCCCGGGAGGTTCGTCCTCGACGGGAGCCATCGAATGAGGGAGAGGCCGATGGGACCGCTCGTCGAGGCGCTGGTCTCCTGCGGCGCCCGGATCGAGCCGCTCGGCCGCGAAGGGTTCCTCCCGCTTCGGATCGAGGGGGGAGCTCTCGGGGCGGGGACCCTGTCGATCCGGGCGGACGTCTCCTCGCAGTTTGTCTCCGCGCTCCTCCTCGCTTCGCCGGCGGTTACGGGCGGGCTCGACGTGAGGACAGAGGGGCGCGCCGCCTCGGGCGCCTACGTCGAGCTGACCCGACGGGTCCTCGCCGTGTTCGCGCCCGAGGGTCGCCCCCGGCCCGCCCGGTACGTCGTCCCGGCGGATGACTCGGCCGCCTGCTTCCCGATCGCCGGAGCCCTCGTCTCGCGGGGTCGCGTGGAGCTCGAAGGGCTCG
The DNA here is from genome assembly GCA_964636395.1 of uncultured Holophagales bacterium. GTDB lineage: Bacteria > Acidobacteriota > Thermoanaerobaculia > UBA5066 > UBA5066 > UBA5066. The sequence continues at coordinate 26,832 of CAZWRQ010000016.1, read as the reverse complement.
ACCCGGCCTCGGCGCAGCCGGACGCCGTCTTCCGACGATGGGCGGCCTCCGCCGGAGGAACGCTCCGGTGGGAGGGTGCGGGCGAAGGAGCCGTCCTCGTCGTCGAAGGCGCCGTGCGGAGCGGCTTGGAGGCCGACGTCGATCCGGCGCCCGACGCCGCGCTGCCGCTCGCGGCGCTCGTCGCGTTCGCAGGGGGGGCCTCGCGCCTCCGGGGCGTTGCGCGGCTGCGGGAGAAGGAATCGGATCGGCTGGCCGCTGCCGAGGACCTCCTGGCCCGGGCCGGCGCGAAGGCCCGCTTCCGGACGGAGGACGGCGAGGAGGGCCTTTTCGTCGATGGTCCGCGGGGGAGGCCGGTCCGGGCCGACTTCCTCGCGTGGGGAGACCACCGCGTCGCGATGGCCGCGGCCGTTCTCGCGCTCGCACTCCCGGAGGGATCGACGCTCGACGAACCGGGCGTCGTCTCGAAGTCGTATCCCGCCTTCTGGAGCGACTGGCGCTCGCTCGTGTCGACCCGCTGAGGCGCGGCGCGCGACGGTACGGCCCGCCGGTCCGTGCGAAGATTCCGCGTTCGTCCGGAGGAGGAGTGCGGGGCAGAGGGCGCGCGGAGAGGGGTGCGGCGCGGCCGCCGGAATGGGTGATCCCGGCGGCGGACGTCGCCGCGGGGGCCGCCGAGGTGGCGCGGCTCGTTCATTCCTCGCTCCCGGAGCTCGCGTGGGGACGCACCGCGGCCGGCGCCTTCGCCGCGGGCCCGGTGCCGGCGCCGCGTCCGCTTCCTTCGGACCTCTCGGACGCGGAGCATTCCGCCTTCCTCGTCCGCCTCGCGGGACTCCTGTCGTTCCTCGCGACCCACGGACTCGGCCTCTCGGCGGACGGCGCGCTGGCCGTCGGCGCGAAGCCTTCGACGCGCGACGTGCCGTGGCTCCTCTCCCCGCCCGCCCCGGCGTGGCGGGCCGCGCCGGTCCTGGCGGTCCTGGGCGGCGTCGCCCTGCGCCTCGCGGGACGGGCCCCTCGCTTCGACCGGCGGGGAGACGCGAGGCAGTCGCTCGCGGAGGCGCTCGCGGACGGCCTCCCGGCCCGGACGGCCGAGGTCGTCGCCGCCGTCCTCCGGTCCGACGCGAGCGCGCGCCCATCCGACGCGCTCCTCCTCGACCTCGCCCGCTCGTGCGGCGGGACCGGGAGGGTCGCCCTCGACCTCCTGGGCCTCGTCGCGCCGCGGGAGCTGGACGGGGACTCCGGAGAGAGGCTGGTCTCGACCGGTCCCGCGGCCGACTGGATCGCGCGGGGCGCCGCCCGCCGGGCGCCGGGAGAGGTGGCCTTCTCGGAAACGGGTCCGCCGGGCTCGATCGAGGAGGGGGCGCCGCTCCTCGCGCTCGCGGACGGCCTCGGGCCCGACCCGCGCGCAGACGTCCTTCGGGCGCTCGCCCGCGGGGAGCCGGTCGCGTCGGTCGAGGGTCCGCCCCTCGTCCTTCTCGCTCGCGGGCTCGACACGTGGGGGGCCGGCGCGGTCGAGGCGTGGGAGGCGATCCCGCGCGTCCTGCCGGGCGTCGTCCGTGTCGAGACGCGGTCGGAGGCGCCTCCTCCCTGGCAGAAGGCGAGCCTCGTCGTCCCCAGGCTCGGCCGGGAGGAGGTCGCCGGCCTCGTCCACCTGCCGTACGCCTCGCCATCGGCCGCGGTCCGTCTCTGGACGGAGCTCGCCGAGGAGGCCGCCGGCGATGCGGGGCGCCTTCTCGGCGCGGCTCGGAGGAGAGCCCGGGCCTTCCTCGCCCCGGGCCGCTCCGCGCCCGGCCGCGCGTTGCATCCCGAGGCGGAGATCGTCCTGAAGGGGTGCGCGCTCCTGGGGGACGGCTTCTCGACGGAGGACGCGGCCGCCGTCTCCGGCGTCGGCGCGACGTGCGTCGCGGAGGTCCTCGACGAAGCGGTCGACGAGGGAACGCTCGCGCGGAGGGCGCCGGGGCTCCACAGGTTCGTCGATCCCGCTCAGCGCCGCCGGCTCGCCGGCTCTCTCCGTCCCGCGGAGAAGGAAGCGGGAATGGCGAGGCTCGAGGCCGGTCGCCGGGAGGAGAGAGGTCTCCTTCAGGCGCGGCTCGCCGCGTTCGGGGACCGCCCCGACGTCGTCGCGGCGGCGCGGGCCCGCTTCCTGGAGGCGGCGAGGGAGGGGGCGTCGGAGGAGGCGCTCGCGCTCCTGTCGCGGGCTCCGGCCGCGGATCCGGACCTCGGGGCGCCGCTCCTCGCGCTCGAGGTGTACGCCGCCACGGGGAGGATGGAGGATGCCCGGCGGGCCGCGGAACGGATCGACCCGCGCGACGTGGCGGCCGAGCCGCTCGCCCGGCGCGTCTCCGCGGCGCGGCTCCTCGCCAGGATGGGGCAAGCCGAGCCGGCGCTGGATCTCCTGGGCGACGACGGCGACACGGAGGAGAGGCTCGCTCGCGCGTCGCTCCTCCTGGGCCTGCGGCGCGAACGGGACGCCGATCATCTCCTCGGTGCGATCGGCGTCTCCGCGGGAGGGGTCCGGGGCTGCCTCCTTCGGGCCGAGCTCCATGAGAGGCGGCAGGAGCTCGACAGGGCCGAAGCGGAGCTCCGCGCCACAGCCCAGGCCCTCGACGGACCTTCGGACGAGCCGGGCCTGCTCGATGCCCGGTTCACGGCAGGCTACCTCGCCCTCGGGCTCGGCCGGCCCCGCGAAGCGCGCACCTTCTTCCGGGCGGCGCTCGACGAGGCGCGCGAGCCGGCGCGGAGGGCGGACGCCCTCTTCGATCTTTCGGTCGCGGCGGCGGCGGAAGGGGCGTACGCCGACGCCGAGCGGGCGCTCGAGGAGGCGCTTTCGCTCTTCTCTTCGCTCGGTGAGAGGGAGCGCTACGTCTCGGCCCTCGGCCAGCGCGCCGCGCTCGCGCTCGGGAGGAGCGACGCGGCCTCGGCGTTCCGGGACCTCGAGGTCGTCCTCGCGCACGACCGGCGGCCCGGGCGCGGCCATCAGCTCCTCTTCTCGATCCCGCTCCGGCAGCGCCTCGCGCTCGCGGACGGAGACGACGCCGAGGGGGCCGACGCCTTCGCGGAGGCCGTGGCGGCGTTCCGGGAGCGTCCGGAGCACCCGGCCCGGCGGGAAATCCTCGTCCTCGAAGGGGCCCGGAACCTCGCCGGGGGCTCCGCCGCCGAGGCGCTGGCGCGGCTGGAGGAGGCCGCCCCCCTCGCGGACGCCCGAAGCGGGGTCGAGCCGCTCCGGCGCCGCCTCGTCGCATCGGCGCTCCGCGACCTCGGCCGGACCGGCAGGCCTCCCGCGGGGCTGAACGGCGACGAGACGACGCTCCTCGACGCCGAGCAGAGGCTCGGCCGCGGCCTGCCGCCTCCGGCGGCCGCCTGGCGCGTCCTCGCCGCGCGGCTCGAGTCGCCCGACGGTCCCGTCGCGGTCGCGACGCGTCTCCTCGAATGGCGGGGCCGCTTCCCGGGAGCGTTCTCCGGCCCCGACGGCACCGCGCTCCGAGACCTCGGGGAAAGGTCTGCCCGCAGGGCGGGGCTGGAGCGGGCCGCCGCGCGCCTGGCCGCCGGAGCCGAGCGCCCCTCTCGCCGCGAGGAGCGAGCGGGCCGCGTCGAAAGCCCGCTCCTCGTGGCGGAGGACGCGGCGACCCGCGAGCTCTTCGAGACGGTCCGGAAGGTCGCGGCGACTCGGCTCTCCATCCTCGTCCTCGGGGAAAGCGGGACGGGAAAGGAGGTCGTCGCGCGGGAGATCCACCGCGCGTCGGGCCGGCCGGGCCCCTTCGTCGCGGTGAACGTCGCCGCCTTCGCGGAATCGCTCGCGGAGGCCGAGCTGTTCGGGGCCGCGCGGGGCGCCTACACCGGGGCCGAGCGCGACCGTGCGGGCGTGCTGGAAGCCTCCTCGGGCGGGACTCTCTTCCTCGACGAGATCGGCGACCTCTCCCCGCGCATCCAGGCAAAGCTCCTGCGCGTCCTGCAGGAGAGGGAGGTCCGAAGGCTCGGAGAGACCCGGACGCGACCGGTCGACCTGCGTCTCGTCACGGCGACGCACCGCGACCTCGCCCGCCTCTGCGTCGAGGGGCGCTTCCGAGAAGACCTCCTCTACCGGATCGCGCAGCTCTCGCTGACGCTCGGGCCGCTCCGCGAGCGTCCCCGCGACCTCCGCGCCCTCCTCGACGCGGCGCTCGACGGGACACCCCTCGCGCCCGAGGCGCGCGCCGTCCTCCTGTCGTGGCGGTGGCCCGGGAACGTTCGCGAGCTCCTCTCGGCCGTCGAGTCGGCGCGCGCTCTCGCCGGACCGGGCGAGCGGATCGAGAGGAGCCACCTTCCGCCGGCGCTCGGCACCGGGTCCGGCTCCGTCGTGGAGCCCGGGAGCCGGTACCGGACGGCCGTGGACGAGGCGAAGAGGAGGGTCATCCTCGAGGCGCTCGCCGAGACGGGGGGGAACCGCACGCGGGCCGCGGCGCTCCTCGGACTCTCCCGCCAGTCGCTCCTCTACGAGCTGAAGCGCCTCGCGATCCGGGACTAGACTCCGCCTCTCCGGATGCGCTCTCTCGCGACGTCCCTCGAAAGCGCCGCCGGCGAGCGCGCGCGCCTCGGCGCGGCGGCCGCGGTCGCTCTCGCGCTCCTCGCCGTCCTGCCGTTCCTCAACGGCCTGTCGGCCGGCTTCACGTTCGACGACGTCTCCATCGTTCGAGACAACCCCCGCCTCGCCGGGCCGGAAAGGGTCGGCGAGATCTTCACGACGCACTACTTCGGCGGCCCGCTCGCGACCGGAAAGAATTTCAGGCCCGTCGTCCTCCTGACCTACGCCGTCCAGCGCTGGACGACCGGGACCGACCCGTTCCCGTTCCACCTGGCGAACGTCCTCCTGCATGCCGTGACGACGCTCCTCCTCGCCGCGTGGCTCCTCGCCCTCGGGATGCCGCGCGCGCCGTCGCTCGCCGCGGCAGCGCTCTTCGCGGTCGTGCCGATCCACGCCGAGGCCGTGACCGGGGTCGTCGGGAGGGCCGAGCTCCTCGTCGCGCTCCTCGTCCTCCTCTCCGCGCTCCTCTTCCTCCGGGCCACGGACGGCCCGCGCCTGCGGTGCGGCGCGTACGCCGGCGCCCTCGGGGCCTTCCTCGTCGCCCTCTTCACGAAGGAGCACGCCGTCGTCCTGCCGGGCGTCGTCTTCCTCGGTGAGCTCCTCCGGGTCGGGCCGGACGAGCCGCTCGCCGCGAGGCTCCGGCGCAAGGCCCTCCCGGCGGCCGGGCTCCTCGCTCCGCTCGCGGTCTTCGTCGCCGTTCGGGCGCTCTTCGTCGGGAGCGGCCTCGTGGCGAAGGGGAGCGCGTTTTTCGAGCTCGACAACCCCCTCGTACTTCTCTCCGCCCCGCTCCGAGCCGCGAACGGCCTCTGGCTCCTCCTGCGCTACGCGGGGAAGACGCTCGTCCCGCTCGGGCTCTCCGCGGACCACTCGGCGCACGCGCTCCCCCTGGCGCTCTCGCTCTCGGACCCGATGGCGATCGCAGGGCTCCTCGGCGTTGCCGCGCTCGCCGCGCTCGCCATCGTCTCGGTCCGCCGGCTCCCGCTCGTCGCGCTCGGGCTTGGGGTCTTCCTCGGCGCGTTCTTCCCGACCTCGAACGTCCCGTTCCCGATCGGGACGATCTTCGCCGAGCGCCTCGCCTACCTCCCGTCGGCGGGTCTCCTCGCCGCCGTCGCAGGGGGCGTCGCCGCCCTGCCCCGCGCCTCGGCCGGCTTCCGGCGGGCGGTCCTCGTGATCGCCCTCGTGACGTACGCCGCGACGACGGTCGAGAGGAACGAGGTCTTCCGGAGCGACGAGACCCTCTTCGCCGACCTGCTCGTCAAGGTCCCGCGCTCGGCCCGGGCCAGGTACAACGCGGCGTGGCTCGCCTGGGGCCGGGGCGAGACGACCATCGCACGCGCGAACCTCGAGAAGGCGATCGCCCTCTTCCCGCGTCACTACGACGCCTGGGCGCTCCTCGGCCTCGTCGAGGCGAAGGAGGGGCGGCACGAGGAGGCGCGCGCCGCCGCGCGGGAGTCGCTTCGGATCAAGCCCGACTCCGAGATCGGGTGGCGGACGCTCGCGAAGGCGGAGGAGGAGGCGGGGCGCCTCGACGCGGCCGAGGAGGCGCTCGCCGCCGGATTGAAGCGCTTCCCGCGCTCGCTCCCTCTCCTCCGGCGGCGCGGCGCGCTCCTCTTCGCGCGGGGCCGCGCGGCCGAGGCCGCCGAGGCCTGGCGCACGGCGATCGCCGTCTCCGGCGGCGCCCCGGAGGACCGCCTCGGCCTCGAGAAGGCGCTTCGCGCCGCTCCCCGCTGATGAGGAGGCCGCCGGGCGGCTCGCCCCTCCGGCCGGGTCAGCCCGCGAAGTCGGGCGGGACGAGCGCGGCGCGGTCGCGCCGGCGCCGGAGGACGCGGACGAGGACGAGGTAGGTCAGCGTGCCGAAGAGGATCGAGAATGCGAACATCCCGATCCCCCAATGGAGCCCGATCGTCCGCATCGCCGGGCCGGCCTGCGCCCAGGCGTCGGGCCGGAGCAGGTCGCCCAACGGCATGTGGGTGACGGCCTCCTGGCGCGCCCGGAGGAGGAAGCGACCCACGGGGAGCGCGGCCGCGCTCACGGGCCCGAGCGTCAGGGGGTTCACGACGAGCGTCCCGAGGACGACGTCGAGCTTGTTGAGTCGGAGGAGAAGGGCCAGGACGATCGCCATGAGGAAGTGGAACCCGATGAGCGGTGTGAACGCGATCGCGACGCCGATCGCGAACGACGCGGCGACTTTCTCCGGCTCCTGGTGGCGACCGAGCATCTCGAGGAACTGCGCCCTGAAGCGGGGCCACCACCCCTCCTCGGGAATCGGCGAGATCGGGAAGCGTTCCCCGGGGCCAACGCCGCTCTCCGACCCCCGTCCTTCGAACGTCATCCGGCCGGCCCGGCGAAGTGGTCGAAGCCGCGGTCGGGGAGGGGCCTGAAAGCGCCCCTCTCCGCGAGGAAGACCTTCGACGTGCCGTCCAGCCGGCCGATGCGGCGGACCGCGAAGCGCGCGGCGAGCTTCTTCATGGCGCCGAGGCGTTCGGGAGGGACCGTGAAGAGGAGCCCGTAGTCCTCGCCGCCGAAGAGCGCGAGGTCGAACGGGGAGGTCGGGAGCTCCGCGAGCGCCGGGAGGCCGGAGTCGACGGGGAGCGTCGCCGCCTCGACGACGGCGCCGGTGCCGGACGCGCGGCAGAGGCGGTGGAGGTCTCGCGCGAGTCCGTCGGAGAGGTCGATCGCGGCCGAGGCGATCCCCCCCTCGGCGAGCGCCCGGCCGAGGTCGACCATCGGGCGCGGGTCGAGCTGGTGCCGGAGGAGCCGGGCGATCTCGTCGCGACGGGCCGGCGAGACGCGCCGCCCGCGCGGGGCGGTCACCTTTCCCTCGCGGTCGCGGCGGTAGCCGCGCAGGACGAGCGACAGCCCGGCCGCGGCGGCGCCGAGCGTCCCGGAGACCCAGAGCTCGTCGCCCGGGCCGCCGCCCCCGCGGCGCAGCGGCCCCTCGTCGGGGACGCGGCCGAGGACGGTGACGGAGGCGAAGCGCTCCCGAGCGGCGGTCAGGTCGCCGCCTACGATCGCCACGGCCTGCTCCCGAGCGGCCGCCCGGAAGCCCTCGAGGAAGCCGTCCAGCCAGGCGACCGGCGTCTCGCGCGGAAGCCCGAGCGTGAGGAGCGCGTGGAGCGGCGTCGCCCCCATGGCCGCGAGGTCCGAGAGGTTCACGTTCATCGCCTTCCGTCCGACGAGGTAGGGGTCGGCGGCGGCGGTGAAGTCCTCTCCCTCCACGAGGGCGTCGGTGCAGACGGCGAGCGAGGCCGGCGCGGCGAGGACGGCGGCGTCGTCGCCGACGCCGACCCTCACGTCGCGCCGGCGCGTCGCGAAGAGGCGTTCGAAGCTGCGAAGGAGGTCGGTCTCGGGGGGGAGCGTCTTCACGTTCGCCTCCTTGTCGTCTTCCTTCGCGCCGCCTCGCGCGCGCCCGAGCGGCGCGCCGCGCGGCGGACGAGGGCGTTCTCGAGGACCTGCTCGGCGCGCTCGACGAAGACGAACGTGAGGTCGCGCCGCAGCTCCTCGGGGATCTCCGAGAGGTCGCGCTCGTTCTGCGCGGGGAGGAGGATCGTCCGGACGCCGGCGCGCCGGGCGGCGAGCGTCTTCTCCTTCACGCCGCCGATCGGGAGCACCTCGCCCCGGAGCGTGATCTCGCCGGTCATTGCGACGTCCCGGCGGACGGGCGTGCCGGTGAAGGCGGAAACCATCGCCGTCAGCATCGTGACTCCGGCCGACGGGCCGTCCTTCGGGATCGCCCCCTCGGGGACGTGGACGTGGACGTCGTGCGTCTCGAAGTAGGAGGCCGGAAGGTGCAGCTCGTCCGCGCGGGAGCGCAGGAGCGTGAGCGCGGCCTGCGCCGACTCTTTCATGACGTCCCCGAGCTGGCCCGTCAGCTGAAGGCGTCCCTTCCCCTTCAGCGCGCGCGCCTCGACGATCAGGACGTCGCCGCCGACGGCGGTCCAGGCGAGGCCCGTGGCCGCGCCGACCTCGTCCCGCGCGAGCGCCTCGTCGCTCCGGAACCTCGGCACGCCGAGCAGCTCGCGGACGAACGCCGGGGTCATCTTCACCGGCTTCGTCTTCCCGGAAGCGATCCGCACCGCGATCTTCCGGCAGCAGCTCCCGATCTCCCGCTCGAGGTTCCGGAGGCCCGCCTCGCGCGTGTACTCCTCGATGACGGTCCGGAGGGCGTCGTCGGGGAACGAGAGCCCCTTCTCGGAGAGGCCGTTCTCCTTCCGCTGCTTCGGGACGAGGTGGCGGCGCGCGATCGCGAGCTTCTCCTCGAGCGTGTAGCCCGAGAGCCGGATCACCTCCATCCGGTCGAGGAACGCGGGTTGGATCGTGTCGAGGACGTTCGCGGTCGTGATGAAGAGGACCTTCGAGAGGTCGTACGGCACGCCGAGGTAGTGGTCGCGGAACGCGCGGTTCTGCTCCGGGTCGAGGACCTCGAGAAGGGCCGAGGACGGGTCGCCGCGGAAGTCGGCCCCGATCTTGTCGACCTCGTCGAGGATGAAGACGGGGTTCGAGGTCCCGGCCTGGTTGATCCCCTGCACGATCCGCCCCGGGAGCGCCCCGACGTAGGTGCGGCGGTGGCCGCGGATCTCGGCCTCGTCCCGCACGCCGCCGAGCGACATCTGGACGAACTTCCGGTCGAGGGCGCGGGCGATCGACCGGCCGAGCGAGGTCTTCCCGACGCCGGGCGGGCCGACGAGGCAGAGGATCGGCCCCTTGCTCTCGGGAGCCAGCTTCCGGACGGCCAGGAACTCGAGGATCCGCTCCTTCGGCTTCTCGAGGCCGTAGTGGTCCTCGTCGAGAATCGCCCGGGCCCTCGGCAGGTCCAGGTTGTCCTGCGAGGTCACGCTCCAGGGGAGCCCCGTGATCCAGTCGAGGAACGTCCGGATCGTCGCGGTCTCGGCCGAGTCGGGGTTGCCGCGCTCGAGCCGCTTCAGCTGCTTCTCGACCTCCTCGGCCGCCTCGGGCGGAAGGCTCTTCCCCTCGATCTTCTTCCGGTACTGCTCGACCTCCTCGGCGACGTCGTCGGTGACGCCGAGCTCCTGCTGGATCGCTTTGAGCTGCTGCCGGAGGAAGTACTCCCGCTGGTTCTTGTCGATCTCGCCGCGGGCCATCCCCGAGATCTCCTGCTGGACGGTCAGGACGCGGATCTCGCGGCGGAGGATCTCGAGGACCGCCTTGAGACGCTCGAGGCCGGGGAGCGTCTCGAGGATCGTCTGCGCCTCGTCCAGCTTCAGGTCGAGGTTCGAGGCGGCGAGGTCGGCCAGCCGCGCCGGGTCGTCGAGTCCCGCCGCGACGAGCATCACCTCGGGGGAGATCGCCTTCCCCAGCGAGACGGCCTTCTCCAGCCCCTCCTTGACGGCCCGAAGGAGCGCCTCGGCCTCTTCGGTCGCCGGTTTCGGCGGCTCGGGCTCCGTGATCCGGACCGCCTTGGCGCGCAGGGACGGGCTCTCCTGGACGAAACCGTCGACCTTTACCCGGGAGAGTCCCTGGACGAGGAGCCGGATGCGGCCGTCGGGGAGCTTCAGCATCCGCATGACGGCAGCGGCGGTCCCGGTCTCGTAGAGGTCGGAGGGCGAGGGCTCCTCGACCGACGGGTCCTTCTGGGCGAGGAGGAGGAGGATCCGCTGCTCGGAGAGCGCCGCGTCGACCGCGGCGATCGATCGGTCGCGAGAGACGGAGAGCGGGACGATCACGTACGGGAAGAGGACGACGTCCTTCAGCGGCAGGACCGGAAGGAGGTCCGGGATCTGGATCGTCTCTACGCTCGCGGTCTCTTCGGCCATCGGCTAGCCCTTCTCCGGGCCCCGCGCCGGGCGGATCGGGATCGTGCGCCGCCGGGTGGTCGGGCGGCGGGGGATCTCGAGGGTGAGGAGCCCGTCGGCGTAGACGGCCGACCCGCCGTCCGGGTCGGGCTCGTCGGGGAGCTCGATCGCGCGCTCGAACGGGCCCGCGGAGCGCTCCACGCACAGGAACGTGCCGTGCGCCCGCTCCGTCGGGCGCCGCTCTCCCCGCACCACGACGACGCGCCCCGCTACGTCGACCCGGACCGACTCCGGGTCGGTCCCGGGGATCTCGAAGACGAGCCGCCACCCGTGGGCCTCCTCGACGACGTCGACCGGGGGGAGGTGAGGCGACGGAGCTCCGGGGTCGTCCGCGCCGGAGCCGTAGATCCAGCGCGTCGTCGGTCGTCCTTTCGTCATCGGCTCCTCCGTGAGAGGTCGCGGGCGTCGGAGAGGAGGGTCTCGACCTCCTCGACGAAGTCGCCGGCGTCCTCGAACCGGCGGTAGACGGAGGCGAAGCGGACGAAGGCGACCTGGTCGACCTCCTTCAGCTTCTCCATCAGGAAGGCCCCGATCTCGCGCGTCTTCAGCTCGCGCGGCTCGCGCGTCGGGAAGAGCCCTTCGACGTCGTCGCAGAGCGCCTCGAGGCGCGCCTCCTCGACGGGGCGCTTCTCGCAGGCGCGGCGGAGGCCGCGCAGGACCTTCGCGCGGTCGAACTCCTCCCGGCGTCCGTCGCTCTTGACGACGACGAGGGGGGACTCTTCCACCCGCTCGTACGACGTGAACCGGCGCTGACAGGAGAGGCACTCCCGCCGCCGGCGGATCACCTCTCCCTCGCGGCTCTCGCGCGAGTCGACGACACGGTCGGAAACTCCGCCGCAGAACGGGCACTTCACGGGCGGAGACTACTCCCGGAGGGGGCCGGATCGGAGGGGCCGGACGCGGCGAGGCGGCGGAACGTGAGGCCGCTCCCGGCCACGAGGACGGCCCCGGCGACCGTGATCGGGACGAACGCGATCGCGTGCGTCGCGAGCGCCGTCGCCGCCGCGGGCGCCGCGGCGACGGCGTAGAAGCCGGTCAGCGCGTAGGCGACCGCCGCGTGGTAGCCCCCGACGCCCCCGGGAGTCGGAATCGCGAGGCCGAGGACGGCCCACGTCATCACGAAGAACGAGATCGGGAACGCGAGCTGGATGCCGAAGGCCCCGGCGACCACGTGGAACTGGAGCGCGTTCAGGAGCCACATCACGAGCGAGGAGGCGGCCAGGACCGCCACGTCGCGTCCGGTCCGGATCGCCGCGAGCCCGCCCAGGAAGGAGCGGAGGAGAGAGACGATCCGGGCCGCGAAACGCGCCGGGAGCCGCCGCTCGAGCGGCGTGAGGAAGCGTTCGGCGAGAGCGGGCCGGGCCGCGAGGAGGCCGAGCCCGGCGAAGACGGCGAGCGCGACGGCCCCGACGACGAGCGCCGCGCGGCGCAGCAGCTCCATCCGGGCCTGCGCCTCCGGGGAGAGCCCGGCCGGCGCCCAGCCTCCTGCGGCGTAGACGACGAAAAGGAGGATCACGGTGACGAGGTCGATCAGGCGCTCGACGGCGATCGAAGCAAGGGCCGGGGCGAAGGGGAGCCCCGTGCGGCGCGAGAGGACGGCGGGGCGGACGATCTCGCCCGCCCGGGCCGGGAGGAGGACCGAGGCCGCGAATCCGATCGTCGTGGCGACGAAGGACTCCCGGAGGGACACCCGCTCCACGTGGTGGAGGAGCCGGATCCAGCGCCAGGCCCGGAGCGGCAGGGTCACGAACGTGACGGCCAGGGCGACGGCCAGGCCGGCTGGTCGGGCGCCGGCGAGGGCCCGACCGAGCTCGGCGAGGTCGAGGCTCCGGAAGAAGAGCCAGAGCAGAAGCGCCGCCAGGCCCAGCGAGAGGGTGACCCGGAGGGCGTTCGAGGCAGCCTTCGGCACCGGAGCATGGTACTTGGAGAGCGGGCGGCCCGCCGCCCCGGGCCGGCTCCCCGGGAACGGGAAGCCCCCCCGGCGGACCCGTCCCGGCGGCCACCGAAAGGTCGAAATGAGGGGAACCCTCGAATTGACAGGGTTTTGGCCCCCCCCTAGAATTCCGGGAAACGAACGCACGCTCTCAAAGTTCCGGGTCTGATTCCGCGACGGAGCCGGAAGCCGTGAACCTGAGACCTCGTGAACCTGGGGAGGAAGACTGATGAAGCTCAACGCTCTGGTCCTTCCGGTGACGGCGGCGGTCCTGCTGACGCTCGGCGCGCCCGCGTTCGCGCAGTGCCCGGAGGAGGGCTGCCCGGCGCAGACCCTCGGGACGATCGAGGCCCCGGCGGAAGGAGCCCTCGTCTCGGGCTTCGTGCGTGTCAGGGGCTTCGCGCTGAACGGGAACCTCGTCTCGAACGTCGACCTCTTCATCGACGGCACGGACGAGGCGAACCGGGTCACGCCCGCGGGCGGCGCCAACATCAACCTCCCGCGTCCCGACGTCACGCAGTGGCTCCCGCAGTACGCGGGGACGCCGGGCGAGCAGCCGGGATTCGAGATGTCGTTCCGCGCGGCGAACTACGCCAACGGCACGCACACGCTCCACGTCCGGATCACGGACGTCACCGGCTGCTGCTACTTCCTCGCGCCCCGGACGATCCGGATCGACAACGCGAAGAACCAGGCGCCGTTCGGGGTCCTCGACGTCCCGCTCCCCGACTCGTCCGTCCACGCGAACGGCGTCCTCGCCGTCGCCGGCTGGGCGCTCGACGACCGGCGGATCGATCACGTCGACGTCCTGATCGACGGGCTGATCGAACGGGGAGCGGTCCTGGGCATCAACCGGCCCGACGTCGCGGCCTTCTACCCGAACGTCCCCGCCGCGTCGACCTCCGGGTTCCTCGTTTTCATCGACTCGACCCGCCTGACGAACGGCGTCCATACGCTCACGGTCAAGGCGACCGACGACCAGGGGCAGCAGGGGCTGATCGACGTACGACGCTTCCAGGTCTTCAACAACGCCCCGAACCTCCCGCCTTTCGGCGACGTCGACCAGCCGATGCTCCAGGCGACCTGGTTCGGCAACTGCCTCCGCCTCCCCGGCGGGCCGTCCGGCGGCGAGATCCGCGACACCCGCTACATCATGTTCGTCTCCGGCTGGGCGCTCGACACCTCGGTCTACGCCGAGCGCGGCGGCGTCTCCCACGTCTTTCTCGAGATGGACGGCGTCGTCCTGAAGGACACGCGCGGCGCCTTCGGCACGCTCGGGTGCCGGCGCGAGTTCAACCTCGACAACGCGCTCGTCGACTGCTACGGCTTCTACCGGCCCGACGTGAACGTCTTCTACCCGGGCTTCCCGCAGTCGGCGAACTCCGGCTACTTCTTCGCAGTCGACGTGGGCCACCTCCTGACCGAGAAGGGGTTCAAGGAGGGGAACCACATGCTCCAGGTCAAGGCGGCCGACAAGGAGGACAACATCACCCTCCTGAAGGAGCTGCCGGTCCACATCGAGTGCGCCACGCAGAACCTCGACCCGTCGCCGCTCGGCTACGTCTCCGACCCGATGAACTACCAGTTCGTCGGCGGGATCCACCCGGTCCTCGGCTGGGCGCTCGACCTCGACGGCGTCATCCGGGTCCGCGTGCTGATCGACGGCGTGCCGCAGATCGACGCCGTGACGGGGCGCGACTACGCGGAGTACGGCCTCCCGAGCCCCGACGTCTCGGCGGTCTACCCGAACTACCCGCAGCGCGCGAACGCCCGGTGGCGCTTCTACCTCGACACGACGAAGCTCACGAACTCCGAGCACGACCTCCTCGTCGAGGTCATCGACGGTCGCGGCAACTACCGTTCCGCCGGGACGCGCCGCTTCATCGTCAACAACAACACGCTCGTCCGCTGAGCCCCGAGAGCCGATCGAAGACCTACGGCCCCGCGCGCGAGCGCGGGGCCGTTTCGTCTGTGAGGGAGGACTGAGATCGCCATGGCCGATTCGGATCGTCCGGTGAGACACAGGAAGCTCGCGTGACCTTTCGCGGGGTGCTCCGGCGCCTGGCCGCGAACGTGGGCGTGAGGGAAGGCCGGGCCGGTGTCGGCGGGACGGACGCCGTGGCCCAGGTCTGGGGCGAGCAGGCGGGGACCTGGACTATCGGCGGTGTCCGACACTGGACCGAGCTCGCCCGGGTCCAGGCGCTCCTGAACCGGCGCGTCTCGGGCGACGAGGACGTGGATCCTTACCTCTGGTTCCTCCGGACGCGACTCGAGGGTCGCCTTCCCGTGGCTCGCGCGCTCACGATCGGATGCGGAGGAGGCGACCTCGAGCGCGGTCTCGCGACCTACGGTTTCGCCGCATCCCACGACGCATTCGACGTCGCACCCGGCGCGATCGAGAAGGCGCGGACGGCGGCGTCCGAGGCGGGCCTCGGACACGTGCGCTACTCCGTTGCGAACGGAAACGACCTGATGCTGGAAGTGAACGCGTACGACGTCGTCTTCGGCGTTCACTCGATCCACCACATCGAGCGGCTCGAGCATCTCTTCGAGCAGGTCGCCCGGTCTCTGAAGCCGGACGGCCTCTTCTTCATGAACGAGTTCGTCGGGCCGACGCGATTCCAGTGGTCCGATCGGCAGCTCGAGGTCGTGAACGGCCTTCTTCGCGCCCTGCCGGCGCGGTACCGGAGAAGCGCCGTGGGAGACGGCCTGAAGGAACGCTTCCCGCGCCCGACGGTCGCCGAGATGGTCGCTTCGGACCCGTCCGAAGCCGTCCGGTCGAGCGAGATCCTGGAGCTGGCGGGGGCTCACTTCGAGCTCCTCGAGGTGAGGCCGTACGGCGGAACGGTCCTCCACCTCCTGCTTCACGACATCGCCGGCAACTTCTCCGTGTCGAGTCCCGGTGGCCCGGAGCTGCTCGAGGCGATCGCCGACCTCGAGTGGGCTCTCGTCTCGTCGGGGGACCTCCCGAGCGACTTCGCGGTCGTCGTCGCGCGTCCGAGACGCTAGCCGGGATCGCCCGCGGGACCCGGCAGGCTGCGGGGCCGACGGGGCCTCTTCGACGGGATCCTGCGACGGCCCGGAGCCGTGGGCCCGGCGTCCGCCGTCGTGGCGGGCCCGAGGCGTGCCGCGTCGTTCTCCGACGCCGATCCGAGGGTCGCGCCAGCGAAGAACGCCCTCACCGCCTCGCCCGGCTCGCGCGAGGAGAGCTCGTCGGGGGCCTCGTCGTACCAGTGCGTCGGGAGGAAAGCGCGGTAGGGCTTCTGGAGGAAGCGGCGGCAGACGAGGGCGATCACGCCGACGTCGGTCTCCGAACGGATGACGCGGCCCGCGCTCTGGACGACGCGGGTCATCCCCGGGATGACGTAGGCGTACTCGAAGCCGCGCCCGAAGCGCTCCTCGAAGTAGAGGCGCATCCGCTCCTGCTCGAAGCGGACCTGCGGGAGCGCGGGGGAGACGACGACGACGCCGTGGAGCATCGCGCCCGGGTAGTCGACCCCCTCGGCGAACGGCCCGCCCGAGACCGCGAGGAGCAGGATGCGCGACCCCTCCTCGCGGAGCGCGGAGAGGACCCCGTTCCGCTCGAGCTCGGTGGAGCGGTCGGACGGCCGGAGGACGCGGTGGCCGGGGAGAGGCGGGAGGAGGGCCCTCACGTCGTCGACGAAGCGATAGGACGGAAAGAGGGCGAGGACGTTCCCGGGGCAGGCTTCGGCGATCTCCGCGACGAGCGCGGCGATGCGGGGCATCGCAGCGGCGCGCCTCTTCCAGGTCGTGTCGACCCCCGGAGCGACGAGGACGGCGCGGTTCTCCTTCGGGAAGGGGGAGGGGAGCGAGAGGACGGAGGTGCGATCGGGATCGAGGCCGAGGAGGTCGCGGTAGAACTCGGGCGGCTGGAGCGTAGCCGACATCCCGACTGTGGCGAAGGCGGCGTCGAACGTCTCGCCGAGGAGGCGCGACGGGTCCTTGCAGAGGAGCGCGAGGCGGGCGCCGTCCGGCCCGCGGGAGGCGAGGAGGTCGAAGGCCTCCACGAGTCGCCCGCTCGGGGCGGCCCGGCGCGCGACGTCGTGGAAGCCGGCGTAGAGGAAGTAGAGCGCGAGGACCGGGTCGTCGGGGACGCGTTCGCCGCCGTTCCGGAGGTCGGCGAGGTGCCGGACGAGGAGCGACTCCATCGAGAGCCGGATGTCGTCGAGGCGGTCGAGGTCGAGGGGGACGAGGTCGACGGAGGGGTTCCAGTCGTCGGGCGCCGCGGGGAGGCCGGACGCCGCGTCGAGGACCAGGGCGAGGACCTCCTCGGCGGCCTCCTGCGCCGCAGCGGCCGTCCGCGGGCTCGTCGTCCCGATCGCACGGGCGAGGCGCCGGACCTCGGCCTCGGAGATCTCCGGCGACCAGATGGCGCGCCCGCGCTCGACGAGGTTGTGGACCTCGTCGACGAGGAGGAGCGCGCCGTCGAGGGAGGCCGGGTCGCGGAGGCCGGAGAGGGCGACGACCGGGTCGAACGCGTAGTTGTAGTCGCCGAGGACGACGTCGGCCCGCTCGGCGAGCTCGAGGGAGACCTCGAACGGGCAGACCTGCTCGGAGCGCGCCTCCTCGAAGACGAAGTCGGGCTCGAGGTGCGGCGCGGTGGCGAGGAGACGGTCGACGAGGCCGGAGGCCTCCAGCTTCGCGGCGTAGTCCTTCGCGAAGGTGCAGTGGTCCTCGTGGCAGAGGACGACGCCGTTCGCGCACATCCTCTCCTTCGCGCGGAGGCGGACGGAGCGTGCCGAAGCCGCGGAGATCGCCTCGAGCGTCTTGCGGAAGATCTCCTGCTGCGTCGTCTTCGACGTGAGGACGTAGAGCTTGCGGCCGCGCCGGAGAGCCTCGACGAGCATCGGAAAGAGGGCCGCCGCCGTCTTCCCGATGCCGGTCGGGGCCTCCACGAGGAGCTGCTCGCCCTGCCGGACGGCGCGGGCCACGGCGGCCGCCATCTCGCGCTGGCCGGCCCGGAACCGCAGGAAGGGGAACGAGAGCGCGTCCGCCTCGGACGCCTTCGCCTCGGCGAGGGCCAGGTCGTCGAAGAACTCCTCGAGGAGGGCGCGGACCCGCGCGTGGAGGTCCTCCTCCACCTCGGCCTCGTCCCACTCGACGGGAACCAGCTTCGTCTCTCCCGTCTCGATGTCGGCGAGGACGAGCCGGCCCCGGACCGGGCGCCCTTCGGACCGGGCGATGGCCAGGAGGTACCACTGGAGCTGGCGGGCGAAGCGGTCCATGCGCGGCGAGCCGGCGAGCCGCGGGAGCTCCTCGGCGAAGTGGACCGACTTCACCTCGTCGACGACGACGGTGCCGTCCGGGTCCTCGAAGCGGCCGTCGAGCCGTCCCTCCAGGATGGCGGTGAACCCGTCGACGGCGAACGAGTGGCGGACGGCCTTTTCGACGACGTATCCGGGAATCGAGGCGAGCGCCTCGGAGAGGACGCGACGGTGGACGGCCTGGCCGATCCAGCGCCGTTCCATCGCGCCGCCCCGCCCGTCCCCGATTCGTCTCGCGGTCGGGGCGAGGAGCGCGCCCGGCGAGAGGGTGACGGTCTTCGTGGCGAGGTCGACTCGAATCGGCACGCGGCATTCTACGGACGAGGTCGCCTACAATCGGCGCGGTGGCTTTCGCCGGGTCGAAGCGGCCCCTCATCCGGGCCGTGCCGTTCGTTCTGTTGAGCCTGGCTCTCTTCGCGAGCCGGGCGGACGGGGACTCCCCCCGTCCGAAG
This sequence comes from uncultured Holophagales bacterium, assembly GCA_964636395.1. Classification (GTDB taxonomy): domain Bacteria; phylum Acidobacteriota; class Thermoanaerobaculia; order UBA5066; family UBA5066; genus UBA5066. The sequence continues at coordinate 8,794 of CAZWRQ010000016.1, read as the reverse complement.
CGTCGCGCGCCGCGGAAGGCGGCCGTCTCCGAGCCCGCTCGGCCGCTCACGCTCGAGGAGCGACTGCGGGCCGTCGCGCGCCGGACACCCGTCCGGAACCGCGCGGAGGTCGCGGTAGCGATCGCCCCGGTGGGCGAGGCGCCGATCCTCGAGATGAACGCCGGGACGGAGCTGATCCTGGCGTCGACGACGAAGCTCTTCACGACGGCGGCGGCGCTCGACCGGCTCGGGCCGGGCTACCGTTTCCGGACGGCTCTCCTGCAGGACGGGGAGCTCCTTCCCGACGGCACGCTCGCGGGCCGGCTCGTCGTCCGGGGCGGGGGAGACCCCGCGATCTCGGGTCGGCTCTACGACGACGACCCCTGGGCGGTCTTCCGCCCCTGGGCCGCGGCGCTCGCGGCGCGCGGCGTCCGCTCCGTGAGGGACGGCCTCGCGCTGGACACCTCGTTCTTCGACGACGTCACGACTCATCCCGACTGGCCGGCGGCGCAGGAGCAGCACTGGTGGCAGGCCCCGGTTTCGGCCCTCTCGTACAACGACAACGTCGTCCTCGTGAGGGTGACGGGCGGCCTGCGCCCCGGGGGCCGCGCGAGCCTCGGCTTCTACCCGGCGCACCCCTTCCTGATGTCTCTCGTGGGCCGCGTGACGACGCACAGGGGCCGCGGCGCGAGCGTCGGCGTCTCGCGCCACCCGGGGAGCCCGCGCGTGGTCGCGTCGGGGGCAGTCGGCCGGCGACGGACCTGGTCGGGCGACGTCACGGTCGTCGACCCGCCGCTCTACCTCGCTTCGGCGTTCACGAAGGTCCTGGAGGACGAGGGGATCGCCGTCGGCGGCGAGCCCGAGGTGAGGACGGAGCGACAGTCGGCGCCGATGTCGCTCCCTCTCCTGCACGTCCATGAGACGCCGATCCTCCCGACGCTCGCCGTCTGCAACAAGAGGTCGCAGTCGTTCTTCGCCGAGCAGATCCTGAAGACGCTGGGAGCCGAGCGCCGGGGACTCGGCTCGTGGACGAACGGGCTCGCCGAGGTGTCGGAGTTCCTCCGGTCGCTCGGCCTCGACCCGGCCCGCTACCGGCTCGCCGACGGCTCGGGGCGCTCGCGCGAGAACCGCGCGAGCGCCGCCGCGTACCTCGACTTCCTGCAAGCCCTCGCGACGCGCTGGCCCCACTTCGCGGCGTTCGAGCCGACGCTCGCCGTCACTGGAGACATGGCGGGCTCGCTCCGGTACCGGATGCTCGGCCCCGACACGCGCGGGAAGGTCTTCGCGAAGACGGGCAACATCGCCGGCGTCGTGACGCTCGCAGGCTGGATCGAGGCGCGGAGCGGGCAGCGCTACGCGTTCGTCATCCTCGCGAACGGCGGGTGCGGCGAGGGACGCGGCCACGCCTACCAGGACAGGATACTCGCGACGCTCGCCCGGTTCGGCTGAAGAACCTCTCCGCGTCCGCGACGTATACTGCGCGGCCCCGATGGACTACCGCGCGCTCCTGAAGAACGTCGAGAAGACCCTTTCCGCGATCGAGGAAAGCGAGGACGTCGTCTCCACCGTCGCCTCGGTGGGAGAGACCGTCGTCGGGAACTTCCGAAACGAGCTCGGGATCATCGGCGGCCGCCTCTACGAGCTCGAGGACGGGGAGTACGTCCTGCGCCGGGGGTTCGGCCGCTCGAAGAAGGTGTCGGAGGGGCTGACCGTCCCGGTGTCGTACGAGCCGATCCGGCGCGCGATCGAGGAAGGGGTCGTCCTCGCCGACCTGAAGGACCCCTGGGTCGACCGCGAGCTCGAGGCGCGGCTCGGCGTCACGCGCTTCGCGGCGGTCTCGTTCGGCGACGACCGGTTCATCCTCTCCTTCGACGTCCACCCGCGCGTGGCGGCCGACGACCTGCTCGTCTCCCTCGGGATCATCCGGACCGTCCTGGACTCGAAGGTCAAGAGCGAGCAGCTCGAGGACCTCCTCGAGGAGGCCCGGCGCATCCAGCAGTCGATCCTGCCGCGGCACGTCCCCGAGATGGGGGACTACGAGGTCTGGGCCGCGACCGAGCCGGCCGAGGCGGTCGGCGGGGACTTCTACGACTTCATCACGCTCGGCCCCGACGCGTTCGGGACGGCGATCGCCGACGCCTCCGGGCACGGGCTCGTCGCGGCGCTCCTCGTCCGCGACGTCTACGTCGGCCTGCGGATGGGGATCAAGGGCGACCTGAAGATCGCCCGCGCGATCGAGCGCCTGAACCGGATCCTGAACAAGAGCCGGCTCTCGACGAAGTTCGTCTCGCTCTTCTACGCCGAGTTCGAGGCGAACGGCGAGGTCATCTACGTCAACGCGGGCCACCCGGGGCCGATCCACCTCCACGCCCGGACGCGGAGCTTCTCGGAGATGGAATCGACGGGCATGGTCCTCGGCCCGTCGCCGAACGCCGTCTACGGCCGGAGGGCCGCGAAGATGGAGCCGGGCGACCTGCTCCTCCTATACACCGACGGGATCGTCGAGGCGCACGACCTTCGCGGACGGGAGTTCGGGCTCGACCGGGTCCGGCGGATCCTCCTCGACTACCGGAAGCGCTCGGCCCGGGAGACGGTCGAGAAGCTGATGTCGACGGTGCGGCAGTTCAGCGCGGGCCGGGCCGCGGAAGACGACCGGACCGTCGTCGTCATCCGCCGGACGGGCCGGCCGCGCGGGGCGCAGGCGGAAGTGCCGTCCTCGACGCCCTCGTTCCCGTCAGCCGACTGACGCGGGCGCCGCGGGGAGGCGCCTCAACCCCCGAGGCCCTGGCCCGCCCGGTGGAGGCGGAACCACTCCGCCGTCGCGTGCATCCCGCCCTCGAGAGGGACGAGCTCTGCGAGGCCGAGGCGCTCGCGGGCGCGAGTGACCTCGAGGACGCTCCGGCGCTGCTCGCCCGGCTTGCCGGGACCGAAACGCGGAGGCCGCTCGGCGCCGCACGCGGCCGCAGCGAGGTCGTAGAGCTCCCGCACGCTCGTCTCGATCCCCGTGCCGACGTTCATCGTCCCGCCGACCCGCCGGAGGAACGAAGCCTGGTTCGCGGCGACGACGTCGGCGACGTGGACGAAATCGCGCGTCTGCTGGCCGTCGCCGTGGATGATCGCGTCCTGCCCGGAAAGGAGGCGGTTCATGAAGATCCCGACGACGCCCGCTTCGCCGCGGCCGTCCTGCCGCGGGCCGTAGACGTTCGCGTAGCGAAGGACCGTGAGGAGATATCCGCCGTCCGGCGCGAGCGCGGCGAGGTACTTCTCACCGGCGAGCTTGGCGACGCCGTAGGCTGAGCAGGGATTCAGGGGGTGCTCCTCGTCGGCCCGATCGCCGACGGGGTCGCCGTAGATCGCGCCGCCGCTCGAGGAGAAGACGACCTGGGCGACGCCGGCCGTCGAGGCGGCGCGCGCGACGCGGATCGTGCCGATGACGTTCACCTCGGCGTCGAAGACCGGGCTCTCCACCGACTTCCGCACGTCGACCTGGGCGGCGAGGTGGAAGACGGTGTCGATCCTTTCCTCGACGAGGAGCGCGTCGAGACCTGGGTCGCGGATGTCGCCGCGGACGAACCGGACCTCGGTCGGAACGCGCCGCAGGTCGCCGGTGGAGAGGTCGTCGACGACGACGACGCGGTGGCCGAGGGCGAGGAGCGCGTCGACGACGTGCGACCCGATGAAGCCGGCGCCGCCCGTGACGAGGACCGGGCAGCCTGGAGCAGGCGGAGGACACTCGATTGGCATGGTTGTCCGCGAGAATAGCGGCGTGCCGAGGAGACGACAAGCAGGGAGGCCGCCCCGCGGCTTCTGGGACGGGAAGACCGTCGACGTCGCGCGCTCTCTCCTCGGATGCCGGCTCGTGCGGCGTCGGCCGGACCGTCCTCCGGTGACGGTCGTCCTCGTGGAGACCGAGGCGTACCTGGGCGTTCTCGACCGCGCCGCGCACACCTGGAACGGCCGGCGGACGGCGCGCGTCGCGCCGATGTGGGGGCCGCCGGGACATGCCTACGTCTTCCGCGTCTACGGGATGCACGATTGCCTGAACGTCGTGACGCGCGAGGAAGGAGTGCCCGAAGCGGTCCTCCTGCGGGCGGCCGCCCCGGAGGCCTGGTGGGCGGGGCTGCCGGTTCCCCGGGACGAGCTCCTCGCCGCGTCCGGTCCGGGCCGCCTCTGCCGGGCGCTCGGCGTCGGCCGGGAGCTCTCCGGTGTCTCGCTCCGCGGGCCGGAGCTCGAGCTCCTCCTTCCCCTCCCCGGCGAGGAGCGCCCGATCCTCGTCGGGCCGAGGGTCGGAGTCGATTACGCGGGCGAGGCAGCCGCCTGGCCGCTCCGCTTCGCGGTCGCGGGCTGTGCGGCCGTCACGCGCCGCGCGGGGCTCGTCGTGGAGCCGCGAAGAGGTCGTCGGCCGCGGGGGGGACGCGCGTGAAGCGGACGACCCGGTTCTTCCCCGTCCGCTTGGCGGCGTAGAGGGCTCGGTCCGCGCACTCGACGAGCGCTCCCTTCGTCCCGGCGTCCTCGGGGTAGACGGCGAGCCCGATCGAGACGGTGAGCGGGAGTGGCTCCTCGGATCCGGCCGGCAGCGGGGTCGCGGCAACGGCCGCGCGGAGCCGCTCGGCCACGCGGCCCCCCTGCGCCGCGTCGGTCTGCGGGAGGACGACGGCGAACTCCTCGCCGCCGTATCGAGCGACGACGTCCATCTCCCGCACCGACTCGAGGAGCCGCGCCACGACCCCGCGCAGGACCGCGTCGCCGACGGGGTGGCCGAACCGGTCGTTGACGGCCTTGAAATCGTCGAGGTCGACCATCAGGAGCACGAGGCTCTCGGCGCTCCGCCCGTGCCTCGCGATCTCGTGCCGGAGCGTCTCCTGGAAGGAGCCGTGATTCGCGACGCCGGTCAGCGCGTCGCGCAGGGTGCCGAGGCGGACGGTCCGGTAGGCGCGCGCGAGCCGTACGGCCTGGACGGCCTGCAGCGCGAAGAGGTCGAGGACGACCCGGTCCTCTTCGGCGTCGACGGCGCCGGTCCCCGGCTCCGCGAGCTCCAGGAGCCCGACGACGCGCGAGCCCGCGGCGAGCGGCACGGCGACGGGCGGGGCGAGCCCGAGCCGTCGCCGGAGCGAACGGAGCGGCGCCGCCTCTGCCGTCTCCGGGGCGGCGAGGTCGTGGGCGAGCGGGCCGGCGGGGACGCGGACCTCGGCGAGCGACGGCCACTCGTCGTCGAGGCCGACGTGGGCACGCGGCACGAGGGTCCCTTCCAGCCGGTCGTGGAGGGAGAGGAGCACCTGCCGGTGGCCGAGGCTGTTCCGGGCGGCCAGGACGGTGTGGCGGAGGACCGAGTCGAGCGGGAGGTGCGCCCGGAGCTCGGGTGTCGCGCGGAGGACCCTCTCGAGCGCGGCGGCGCGTCGGGCCTGTGCCGCGTTCGCGCTCTCGAGCCGGGCGGACCGGAGCCGTCCCTCCTGGGCGATCGCTTCCGCTCGCCGTCCGGCTTCGAGGAGCTCCTGTCGCAGGGTGGCCGCGACGGCGCTGCGACCGGCGCGGAACGCGATTGCGCAGGCCGCGGCGAAGGCGGCCCCCGTCGCGGTGAGGATGACGGTGGATGGGAGATGCGGCTCCACGTGGCTCTTCGGTGCTCAGCGCCAGCGGATGAGGCCGCCGTCGTGGAGCTTCTCGAAGACCCTGAGGACCTCGCCCTCGGGGAACGGGCTGATCTTCGCGATCGAGCGGACGTCCCAGAGCCCGTTGATGCGGGAGAGGATGAACGCCTCGTTCGGCGTGAACGACCAGGACATCAGCTCCTCCATCGGGCGTGTGAGGGACGGGATCGCCGTCGGCGCGAACGTGCTCCCGGAGGCCGAGGCCGGGACCGCGAGCCCGGTCTGCGAGCTCGGGGGAGAGGCCGGGGACCGGAGCGAGACGGACGACGGCGGGCCCTGGGGTGCGGGCGCGCGCAGGCTCGCCGAGGAGGGGCCGGCCTGGGCTGGGACGCGGAAAGCACCCGAGACCGGTGCGGGCCACGGGACGTTCGCGGGCGGGGCGCCGACCTCGAGGAGGGAGGCGGCCGAGGGGGCCCCGATCCGCAGGGAGCCCGAGGTCGGAGGGCCGGCGGAAGCCGAGGAGGAGGGCCGGAAGCTCGTCGACGGCGGCGGCGCGGGGGGTGCGGCGACGGGCGCCGCGAACGACGTCGTGACCGGTCCGGCCGGCCGTGCGCGGTGGGACCCGCTGTCGGGACCCCGCCTGAGGAAGCGGGCGAAGTCCTTCGACGGCGCCGTCCGGCCCTCCGGCGGCGGCGGGAGCGGCAGCTCATCGGCCGTGTCGGGGACTCCCTCGAAGTGCGGGGTCGCCGCCTCCTCGAAGACCGTCTCGTACGGGTCTTCGGGGGTCAGCTCCGAGCTCTTCGGGGCGGCGAGGGCGGGCGCCGGAGTCAGCTCGACGTGACCGCTCTCGAGCAGGTCGAAGACGAGGCGGGCGACCGGGAACTCGGGGTTGTGCGTCGCCGTCGCGATCTCGGCGAGGGAGCGGACCCCGTCGATGGCGCGGAGGATCAGCCGGTGCGGCTCGGCCAGGCTCTCGACGTCTACCGGAGCGACGATCGTCGGGACGTCGCGCTGCGACCGGATCCGGCCGCGGATCCGCTGCCACTCGTCGAAACGGCGAAGGCCCTCCATGACGATTCCCGTGACGTCGATGGCGATCGGGACCATCGGCCGCTGGGGGATCTCGCCGTCGAGGAACTGGAACGCCCCCTCGGGCCAGAGGAAGATGTCGTAGATCGTCTCGCAGGCCTTGAGGCGGATCAGCTCGACGAGGTCCTCCTCGGCGATCGCGCCGATCATGACGAGGATCTTCCCGAGGAGGATCTTCGACTCCTCCTGGACCTCCATCGCCTTCGTCAGCTCTTCCTCGGTGATGTAGCCGTACGAGACGAGGAAGTGCCCCAGGTACTCGCGCTCGATCGTCGAGGACGAGGAGATGATCCGGCCGTTCTGGAAGTAGATCCGCTTCTCTCCCGCGCCGCCCCGGATGGCCAGGGTGCCCGTCTTCTGCCCCATCGAGAGCCACTGCAGCAGCTCCGACAACTGCATCGTCCGGAGGTTTCCGGTAATGGCCATCCGGGAGGCATTCTACGGGGAGGCCGGCCCTCCGGGGCGGCCCGCGGACCGGCCCGTTTCCGGGCGGGTCCGCGGGCCGGGTCTCTTCACTCGGCGGGCGGGTTGTAGGAGGGGATGCCGGTGACGGCCTGGCCCAGGACGAGGGTGTGGATGTCGTGCGTCCCCTCGTACGTGAAGACGGACTCGATGTTCGCGAGGTGCCGGAAGACGGGGTACTCGCCGACGATCCCGTTCGCGCCGAGGATCTCGCGGGCGAGCTTGGCGCACTCGCGCGCGACCCAGACGTTGTTCCGCTTCGCCATCGAGACGTGCTCGGGCTTCATGGTCCCGGCGTCCTTCATCCGGCCGAGCTGGAGGGCGAGGAGCTGCCCCTTCGTGATCTCCGTGATCATGAAGGCGAGCTTCTCCTGGACGAGCTGGTGGGCGGCGATCGGACGGCCCATGAACTGCACGCGCGACTTCGCGTAGTCGAGCGCGCAGGTGTAGGTCGCCATCGCGGAGCCGATGCCGCCCCAGGAGATCCCGTAGCGGGCCTGGGTGAGGCAGGTGAGCGGCCCCTTCAGACCGTCGACGCCGGGGAGGACGTTCTCGGCCGGGATCCGGCAGTCCTCGAAGGCGAGCTGGCCGGTCACGGAAGCCCGGAGCGACATCTTCATCCGGTGCTCCGAGGTCGTGAAGCCCGGCGTCCCTTTCTCGACGAGGAAGCCGTGGACGCGGCCATCGGGTCCGCCCACCTTCGCCCAGACCACCGCGACGTCGGCGATCGTCCCGTTCGTGATCCAGGCCTTCGCGCCGTTCAGGACCCAGGAGTCGCCGTCCCGCCTCGCGACCGTGCGCATCCCGCCCGGGTTCGAGCCGAAGTCGGGCTCGGTGAGACCGAAGCAGCCGATCGCCTCGCCTTTCGCCAGGGCCGGGATCCAGCGGTCTTTCTGCTCCTTCGACCCGTACTTCCAGATCGGGAACATGACGAGGGAAGACTGGACCGACGCGAAGGAGCGAAGGCCGGAATCGCCCCGCTCGAGCTCCTGCGTGATGAGCCCGTAGGCGACGTTCGACAGGCCCGGAAGCCCGTACTCGGAGATCGTCGGCCCGAAGAGGTTCATCGCGGCCATCTTGGGGACGAGCTCGGCCGGGAATCGCCCTTCGTAGGCGCAGTCCTCGATGACGGGGAGGACCTCGTTGTCGACGAAGTCCCGGACGAGGTCCCGGACGGCGATCTCCTCGTCGGTGAGGAGTCCGTCCAGCTGGTAGAAATCGACGCCCTGAAATGCCACGAGATCGCCTCCTGAGCCTCTCTACGGCCCGTCGCCGCGAGCGGACGGGAGAATCTAGCATGCGGCCGTTGACGGGCCGGCAGGCCCGGCGCATCCTGTCGCATCGATGGCGAACCCCGCCTGGAAGACGGCCTCCGACGTGACGGAGGGTTACCTCACCCTGAACGGCGTGATGCTCCGGAAGTACGAGCCGCACGAGCTGCTCTCGCTGCAGGCCGAGCTGGAGAAGGCGGCCCGCGAGCTCCGGGGGTCCATCGTCCCCGTCGACGACGTGGACGGGAACCAGAAGAAGAACCGAAAGCTCCTCCGCATCTCTCAGGCGCTGACGGTTCTGCAGGCGGCCCGTTCGCGACGGTAGTTGCCTCGGGGGGACCACGCGCCTCTGGCGCGGCGGCCGGTCCCCCCGAACCCCCTCCGAGCCGGCTTCGCTTGAAGGGG
>CAZWRQ010000015.1:14368-32960 GCA_964636395.1 uncultured Holophagales bacterium | reverse complement strand
TGGTTGTCACCCCGCCACCTGTGCATTCCTCCATGAACTGCTGAACTTCGGGGGCGACGTCCGTCGTCCCGCCGGGTCTGCGGCCGGCGAGCGGCGAGACGCCGGGCGCGGTCTACACGGTCTCCAACGACCGCGGCCTGCACGCGATGACGGTCGGCGCGACCGGCGGTGATTGGCCCGCGGGCTGGAAGCCGCTCCTGATGAACGCGCCTTCGCAGGGTAGGCCGATCCCCGTGAGCTTTCCCTCGTTCACCGTCAACGGCGTCGGCAAGGTCGTCTACGTCACCTCGCAGGACGGCCGCGTCTACGTTGCCGACGCGCTGACAGGCGCCCTCCTGAGAGCGAGCGCTCAGCTCTGCGAGGGGATCCAGCACAGCCCGGGGGCAATGCTCAGGGATTACGGTGGCGCCTACGACGTCCTCATCGTCGGGACCCGGAACACGACGACCGGGAACCCGGCGACGAACGAGCTCATCGGCCTCCACCCCGACACGCTCGCCGTCCTCTGGCGCTTCGACAACGGTGAGGGCACGAACGGCATCGGAATCATCAGCGGTCAGCCGCTCGTCGACTACGCGACGAACCGGGTCTACTTCACGAGCCGACAGCTCGCGGGGGGGAGCAGCTCGACCGTCTGGTGCCTGAGCTTCACGGAGACGGGTGCCACGAAGGTCTGGGAAGCGAACGTCGGGTCGGTGGATGCGTCCGTGACGCTTTCGAACGGCACGCTCTACGTCGGGAACCTCGACGGCAACGTCTACGCGCTCAATGCCTCCGACGGGACGTTCAAGTGGACCAAGCCGTTCGTGACGGGAGACGGACCCGTCCGAAGCCTCGTCTGGTCGGCGGGCACCGGGAGCCGGCTCTTCTTCTCGACGACGACGAAGAGCTGGGCGATCACCGACAACGGCGCCGGGACGGCCCCGACCGCGTACTGGACTCCGGCTCCCGAGGTCACGAGCCCGTCGAATCCCCTCGTGTACGCCGGGAAGGCCTACGTCGGAACGGGAACGGGACAGCTCCTGCAGCTCGATGCCACGACGACCACACCTTCCGATCCCCTCGAGGTCACCCTCACGTCGCGCCCCGAGCAGGTCGGCAGACCGACGATGGACTCCCAGACCGGCCTGATCTACGTCGGCACCGACGGCGGGGCGTTGTATGCCGTCTCGTACCCGTTCTGAGAGATGACGAGATGAGAACCAGCGTCCCCGTTCTCGCCCTGGCTGCGCTCGCCACGTTGACCGTCCTCCGCCCCTCGCAGGCGCTCTCCGCGGACGGGCGGAAAGCCAGCGAGAAGTCGTGCTCCGCCCTCATCGTCACCGCAGACGAGGCCGAGGACACCGCAACGACCAGAAAGAAGGTGTTCCGGGCCACGCGGATCCTCGACGTGAGGGTTCGGGCGGTGATTCCGGCGAATGTGGAGTTCGAGTCGAACGACGTCGTCGTCTTCCGCTTCACGACGCCCCGGGGGGGCCGTTACCGGGAGATCGAGGTTCCCGTACGACCTTCCAGGACGGGAGCCGAGAAGGAGCGCCGCCGGCCCGGATACCCGTTCCCGCTTGAGGTGCAGGAGCCGCAGAGCCTGAGGCTGAACGGCCAGCCCGCCAAGACCGTCGAGACCCGGCTGCCCGTCGGCGGGACGGCGATCATGGAGAGCGGACTCTACGGTGTGTGGCGGGTGGAGGCCTTCGTCGGCGACGCCCGATCGTGCTCTGCGACGTTCGAGCTGAAGCCCTAGGCGTCCGCACATGTGCGATTCCGAGAGGAGAGCCCCATTGCCGGACCGCGAATCCGATCGACCCGAACCTCGGGAGATCGAGGCCAGCAGGAGACGGTACTCGGCACCGGAGATCGCCTGGATCGAGATGGTCGAGGTGAGGCGGAATCTCGCGGCTGCATGCGCGAGAACCGAGCCCTTCGCCTGCTCTGACAATCCGGCCATGCTCCAGAGCTGAATGGCCATGCTCCGAGCCGAACCTCGAATCGCATGGCAGATCCTCGCGGGAGAGGCGATTCTCCTCGACCTCGACAACGGCCGTGTCATCGGTCTCAACGAGACGGGCACGTTTCTCTGGCCGCGCCTTCAAGACGCGGAGGAGAGCGAGCTGATCGAGAGCCTGGTCAGCGAGTTCGAGGTCGACCGCGAAACGGCCCGGCGGGACCTCGCCCGCTTCGTGGCCCTGCTGAAAGAGCACGGCTTCGTCGGGGACGCGGATTGAGCCCTGCCTCGCCATCGAGGTTCGCGGCTGCCCTCGATCGGGCCGCCGCGGCGGCGCAGCCTGTCAGCGTCCACCTCGAGCTCACGTACGCCTGCCGGTGGCGGTGCGTCTTCTGCTACAACGCGAGGCACCACGACGTCGCCGGCCTGTCCGGTGACGACTGGATTGGAACGCTGGACGAGCTCCGGAGCCTCGGGACACTCTGGGTCACGCTGACCGGAGGGGACCCGGTCGAGCACCCCGAGTTCCTCCGCATCGCCGGGGCTGCCCGTGACAGGGCCTTCGGCCTGAGGATCTTCACGAACGGCGCCCTCGTGGACGGATCGATGGCGAGGAGCATCGCTCGGCTGAACCCGCTCTCCGTGGAGCTCAGCCTTCACGGGGCCACGGCCACGACCCACGACCTCGCCACACGCCGCGCCGGTTCTTTCGCCGAGCTGACGACGGCGGTCGAGCACCTGGTCGGGAGCGGGGTGCGAGTGGTCCTGAAGACCCCCGTCACGCGACTGAACGAGGACGCGATCGACGACATCGCCGCCTTCGCGGCTCGGCACGGCGTGGAGCTCCGCCTCGACGTGACACTCAGTCCTCGCGACGACGGAGATCCCTCGCCGCTCGGATACCGCACGTCCTCATCCGGAGCCGAGAGGATCTTCGCCCGTCTCCGGGCCGCCGGAGAGCTGCGCCCCCTCGAGCGCACGCCCGGCGCGCCGACTTGCGGGCTCGGGCTGTCGACGATGGCGATCGACCCGGAGGGGAACGTCTACCCGTGCATCCAGTGGCGCGGGGAGTCCCTCGGAAACGTGCGAGAGCAGGCTCTCGGCGACATCTGGCGTCGATCGCCGGTGCGCGAACAGGTCGTCAGGATCTCGCGCGCCGCGAACGACAGGCTTCTCGAGTCGGGAGCGCCCCTGTCGGAGTTCCGGTTCTGCCCGGGCCTCGCGAGGCTAGAGACCGGAGATCCGACGAAGGCCTCCGACTCGCACCTCGAACAGGCGCGGGCGGCGGCCCGGGCTCGAGGAACTTGCGCGTGAGGGTCCACCTCGCCGGGCTACGGTTCGAGGTCGGCCCGGACGGGCGGCTCACGCCCGACGAGAGAGCTTCCCTGGAACGGATCGAAGGCTCGCCCCTCCTGCCAGGAGGTGTCGTTCGCGTCCTGCCTGGCTCGGGAACGGTCGCGTTGACGTCCGAGCCTCCCTGGGACGGCCCCGACGGGATTGCTGCGCCCGGCGATCCGGCCATGGTGTCGTGCGACGGCGAGACGGTACGAATCGGTTCGCACTCCTTCCGCGCGCTGTTGCGGCCGACGGAGGGCACCGCCGACCACTTTCGCGGGTCGAGCCGCGGGCGCATGATCGAGACGACCCTCAGGGTCCTGCTCAGCTGCCGGTTGCCCTGTCTCGGGGGACTTCCGCTCCACGCCGCCGCGGTCGCGATGGGACCGGTGGGCGCCGTCTTCTACGGAGTCTCCGGCGCGGGGAAGTCGACCCTTGCGTCGCACGCGCCCTTTCCGGTCCTCTCGGACGAAGCGGTCGTGGCCATGCCGCACGACGGGCGCTGGGAGGTCTCCTCGTCGGGCTTCTGGGGAACGCTCGATCGGCCCTTCTCTCCTCAGGGCTACGTCCCGCTCGCCGGTCTGTTCGAGCTGCACCAGGAAACGAGCACGCGAATCGAACGCCTGCCGCCGCGGCGTGCCTTCGTTTCGCTGCTTCGGGTCGTCACCATTCCCGACAGCCCTCCCCTCTGGTCAGCCGCCGTCGACGCCCTCCGCCGGCTGGTCGAATCGGTTCCGGTCTACTCCTTCGGCTGGACGCCCGCGATCCCCCCCTGGATCGCGATCCGCGAGGCCATCGACCGCCCTCCGTCAGATTGATGCCGAACGGGCGCCACGCACTCGTCGTCGCGGCTGCGAACAGGCTCTTCGAGTCCGTCTTCGAGCTGACCGGCGAGAGCATGTCGCCGACGCTCGAGCGGGGCTGGAAGGTGCTCGTGGAGCCTTTGGACGGCCCCCTCGCATCGGGCGAGGTGATCCTGATCGAAGGCGGCGCGGGGAACGTCATCCACCGCTACCTCGGCTCCGTGAGCTGGGGAGCGCCATGCCGGGAGTACGTCGTCCACGCCGGCGATTCTTCAGCCATGGCGGGAGTCGCGCTTGCCAGCCAGGTGCGGGGGCGCGTGAGGACCGTGCTGCACCCCGCCGCCCGACGCCTGCTTCCGGTGGCCGATCTTCCTCCCGCGGCCCGCCGACGTCATCGGCGCTTCCTGGTCAGGTGGCGGATCTACGCGCACCTTCGCCGTTCTGTCGAGGCGATTCACGGTGTGCGCAGGCTGCTGCCGGAGTCTGATAGGAGGCGATGAGCCGGACCCGTCGCGAGCTCCCGCGATCCGTACGACACCTGTTCCAGGGGTCCGCTCGACGGGCTGGCTTCAGACGCAGCTCGTCTTGACCCCCGCCGGCCCGGCGGTCGGGCCCAGACACTAGAATCCAGTCGGCATGTCGTCCGATTTCGTCCATCTCCACCTCCACACCCAGTACTCCCTTCTCGACGGAGCGAACCGGACGAAGGACCTGATCGAGCACGTCCTGAAGAGCGGGATGAGCGCGATGGCGGTCACGGACCACGGGAACATGTTCGGGGCCTTCGACATCCAGATGGAGGCGGTGAAGAAGGGGATCAAGCCGATCCTCGGCGTGGAGGCCTACATCGCGCCGGGCTCGCGCCACGACCGCGAGACCGTGAAGACGGTCGACGGGGAGGGGAACAGCTACCACCTCACGCTGCTCGCCGAGAGCCCGGAGGGCTACCGGAACCTCTCGTACCTCGTCTCCGAGGCGTTTCTGAGCGGCTTCTACTACAAGCCCCGGATGGACTGGGAGCTGCTCGAGAAACACCACGAAGGCCTCGTCGCCCTCTCCGGGTGCGTCAAGTCGGAGGTCTCGCAGCGGCTCCTCGCGGGCGACTTCGCCGGCGCGAAGGAAACGGCTCTGAAGTACGAGGGGCTGTTCGGGAAGGACCACTACTACATCGAGCTGATGGACCACGGGCTCCCGATCCAGCGGCAGCTGATGCCGGAGCTCCTCCGCCTCTCGCGCGAGACGGGGATCCCGGTAGTGGCGACGAACGACGCCCACTACCTTCGCCGGGTCGACTCCGAGGCGCAGGACGTCCTCCTCTGCATCGGGATGGGGAAGACGGTGAACGACTCCCGGCGGATGAAGTTCTACAACTCGGAGTTCTACGTGAAGGACCCCGGGGAGATGCAGGACGCGTTCCGGGAGTGGTCGCTCGAGGCGGTTCGAAACTCCGTGGCGGTCGCCGACCGCGTCGCGCCGAAGGTCATCATCGACACGAGCTACAAGATCCCGACGTTCCCGCTGCCCGAGGAGGCGCGCGGCCCCGACGAGTACCTCGAGGAGCTCGCGCGGGCCGGCCTGGAGCGGCGCCTCGCGCCGATTGCCGAGCTCCTCGCGGCGGGCCGGACGAAGCACCCGCGGAAGGATTACGACGACCGGCTCGAGTGGGAGCTGGGCGTCATCCGGAGACTGGGCTTCTCGGGCTACTTCCTGATCGTCTGGGACTTCATCAAGTACGCGAAGGACAACGGCATACCCGTCGGGCCGGGGCGCGGGAGCGCCGCGGGCTCGCTGGTCGCGTGGACGCTCGGCATCACCGACGTCGACCCGCTCCGGTACGACCTCCTGTTCGAGCGCTTCCTCAACCCCGACCGCGTCTCGATGCCCGACATCGACGTCGACCTCTGCGAGCGCCGCCGGGGAGAGGTCATCGAGTACGTCCGGCACAAGTACGGCAAGGAGAACGTCGGGCAGATCATCACGTTCAACTCGATGAAGGCGCGCGCCGTCATCCGGGACGTGGGGCGCGCCCTGGACGTTCCCCTCGCCGAGGTCAACAAGCTCTGCTCGATGATCCCGGCGAACCCCGGGAAGCCGACGACGCTGTCGGAGGCGCGGAAGAGCGTCAAGGAGCTCTCCGACACGCTCGCGGGGAACGAAGCCTACCGGCGCCTGTTCGACCTGGCCGAGCGGCTCGAGGGGGTCTCGCGGCACGCGGGTGTCCATGCCGCAGGCGTCCTCATCGCCCCGCGCCCGCTCGTCGAGTACCTGCCGCTCTACAAGAACAACAACGACGAGATCACGACCCAGTTCGAGATGAAGTCCGTGGAGAAGATGGGTCTCCTGAAGATGGACTTCCTCGGGCTGATCACGCTCACGATCCTCGACGACGCCGTCAAGTCCGTCGTGAGGCGGACGGGACGGCCCCTCGACCTGGCCGAGATCCCGCTGAACGACCCGGAAGTCTTCCGGCTCTTCGCGGAGGGGCGGACGGACGGGATCTTCCAGTTCGAGTCCTCGGGGATGCGCGACCTGCTCCGGCGCGTCCAGCCGAGCGTCTTCAGCGACCTCGCCGCGCTCAACGCCCTCTACCGACCGGGCGCGCTCGACGCCGGGACGGTGGAGGTCTACATCGAGAGGCGCCGCGGGAAGAAGTTCGACTACCCGCTCCCGCAGCTCGAGCCGATCCTGAAGGACACGTACGGGGTCCTCGTCTACCAGGAGCAGGTCATGCTCGCGGCGCGGGCCGTCGCGAAGTACACGCCCGGCGAGGCGGACCTGCTCCGGAAGGCGATCGGGAAGAAGGACGAGGCCGCGCTCCAGGCCGAGGGCGAGAAGTTCGTCCGGAAGGCCGTGGCGGAAGGAGTGCCGAAGAAGAAGGCCGAGGAGCTCTGGGAGCTGATCCTTCCCTTCGGAAGGTACGGCTTCAACAAGTCGCACTCGGTGGTCTACGCCCTCCTCGCGTACCGGACCGCCTGGATGAAGGTCCACTATCCCGTCGAGTTCATGGCGGCGGTGCTGACGGCGGCTTCCGGCAAGTCGGAGGACGTCGTGAAGTACGTGAACGCCTGCCGCGAGATGAAGATCCCGGTCCTCCCGCCGGACGTGAACGCCTCGCAGCTCTCGTTCACGCCGGACGGGGAGTCGATCCGGTTCGGCCTGGGCGCCGTGAAGGGCGTCGGCGAGGGGGCGGTGGCCTCGATCCTCGGGACGCGCACCGCCGACGGGCCGTTCGTCTCGCTCACCGACTTCTGCTGCCGGGTGGACCTGCGGCTGAACAACCGGAAGGTAATCGAGGCGCTGATCCGCTCGGGCTCGTTCGACTCGCTGAAGAAGAGCCGCGCGAGCCTCGCGGCCGGGGTCGACTCCGCCATGGAGGTCGCAGCCGCGGAGCGGCGGTCGCGGGAATCCGGACAAGGAGGGCTCTTCGCCGACGAGGCCGCCGCCGACCACACGGACCGGTTCCCGGCGCTTGCGGAATGGTCGCCCGACGAGCGGATCCGCTTCGAGAAGGAGACGCTCGGCTTCTACATTACCGGGCATCCGCTCGCCCGGTTCGAGGACGAGATCGCTCTGTTCGGCGACGTGACGGCTGAGCGGGCCGGCGAACGCGTCGACCAGAACGTGCGCATCGTCGCGCTCCTCGCCTCGATCAAGAAGACGCAGATCAAGAAGGGGCAGAACGAAGGGAAGATGATGGCGAAAGGGGTGCTCGAGGACCTCACCGGGTCAGTGCCGGTGACGATCTTCGCCTCGCTCCTCGAGCGCCTCGGAGCGTGGCTTTCGGAGGGGACGCCGGTCCTCGTCTCGGGCGTCGTCCGGTCTTCGTCCGCTCCCGGCGCGCCAGAGCCGGAAGGGGAGGGGGCGCCCGTGCCGGTCGAGATCATCGCCCGCGAGATCCAGGCGCTCGAAGGGATGCGCGAGGCGGCCGCGACCGAGCTGCGCCTCGCCACCCCGCTGCCGGGGACGCTGGACGAGACGCTCGCGTCCGTGAAGGAGATCCTGGAGTCTTCTCCGGGGTCGGTCCCCGTCTATCTCGACGTCCGGCGGGCCGGGCACTGGGAGGCGCGGGTGCGGACCGCCGGCCGGCTGGCGGTCCGGCCGACGCCGGAGCTGACGCGCGGACTGGAGCGGCTGCTCGGGCCCGGCGCCGTCCGGTACGTCTACGCCCACACGTGACGAAGGAGCCCATCCTGCCGGTCGACTCGCTCGAGGTGGTGGCGCGTCTGGCGCGGGAGGCGGGCGCGCAGGCCTATCTCGTCGGGGGCGCTGTGAGGGACGCGGCGCTCGGGAGAACGCCGACGGACCTGGACGTGGCGCTCGAGGGTCCGGCCTCGACGGCGGAGAAGCTCGTGCACGCGCTCGCGGGCGAGGGCTTCACGTGCGAGGCGCGGCACGCGAGGTTCGGGACCGCGACGATTCGCGCACCGTCCGGCGCGAAGATCGACCTGGCCACGACGAGGGAGGAGACCTACCCGGTTCCCGGCGCGCTCCCGGTCGTGCGCTGTGGGGCCCCGATCGAGCGCGACCTGGCCCGGCGGGACTTCCCGATCCACGCGATGGCGCTCGCGCTCGGCCGGAACGGGCGCGAGGAGGCACGGCTCGACCCGTTCGACGGCTCCGGCGACCTCTCGCTTCGGCGCATCCGTCTCCTTCACGCGGGCTCCCTCGCGGACGATCCGACGCGGGTGCTCCGGGCGGCGCGCTACGCCGCCCGGCTCGGCTTCTCGCTCGACGCCGGGTTCGTTGCTGCGATGCAGCATGGCATCGCCTCCGGGGCGTTCGAGACCATCTCCGGCGACCGGCTCCGCCGTGCGCTCGAAGAAATGCTCTCGGAGGAGAATCGGGACGTGGCGCTGGAGCTCCTCTTCCGGCTCGAGGTCCCGGCGGCGATCGTTCCGGGCTGGGAGGGATCGCACCTCCCCGAGCCCGAAGAGCTCAAGGCGTCGTCGCCGATTCCAGCTCTGTGGAGACGACTCCTCTCACCGGCTCCGTCTGCGCTGCGAGCCCGCATCGCGCGGCGCCTCGCGTTCTCTCGCGCGCTTCGGGCCGCGTCGGGGTGCGGTCGATGAGGCGGGCCGCCGCGACGCTCGTCCTCATGTCGGCGGCCCTGGCCGCGTGGGGCGTCACGCCCTCCGGAGAGCCGCCGGCCACGACCGCTCCGGGGTCGCCCGTGGTGACGCCGACAGAGACCCCGCGGCCCGAGGACAAGACCCTGGTCGCGGCGCTCGACGTGGAGCAAGGCGACGGGAAGGACCGGGTTTCCCTCTACCGCGACGGGACGCTGGTCCTGGTCCGGACGTACCTCGGGGTCCGGACGGTGAAGAAGCGGTCCCTCTCCGAGGTGGAGGTCGACGTCATCCGTCGGGTCTCCGCCGAGGCGCTGCGGGTCGACGTCCCGGAGTATCGGATCGACGTGCTCGGCGCGACGAAGCCGCGCCGTTTCCGGATCGAGGTCGGCCGAGACGGGGACCTCCCGAAGGTCTTCGTCGTCGACGAGCTCGCGCGCGTGCCGCTCGCCCTCGGCCGAGCGCGCGGCGCGCTCGAGGAGCTCCTCGCCCGTTTCGACGAGAGCAGCGCGGAGCACTGGCAGAAATGGGATCCGGCGGCCGTGAAGGCCGGCGACGTCCTCGTCCGCCGCGACGACGGCCAGCGCTATCGGGTCGTCCGCGACGATGCGTTCGTCCGGAGCCTCGAGCTCCTCGAAGCCGATCGAGGTCTGCAGCGGCTCGTCGTCCTGCGCGAGGAGCTGCCGAAGCTGTTCCTTCCGCCCGGGCCGGACGCGAGCGAGGAGGGCCGGCGTTGATCCGGATCGTCGCGGGCGAATTCCGAGGGCGGCGCCTGGGCGTCGGTCCGGGCGTTCGGCCGACGACGGAGCGGGCCCGAGAGGCGCTCTTCAGCATCCTCGGGGACCGCGTCCGCGACGCGCGCGTCCTCGATGCGGCGGCCGGCTCCGGAGCGCTCGGCTTCGAGGCGCTGTCCCGAGGAGCGGCGTCGGCGGTGTTCGTGGAGGCGGACCGGCGGGTCGCGAAGGTGATCGAGGCGAACGTGGCCCTCGTCGGGGCCGGGGACCGGGCCGCCGTGGTCGTCCGCTCCGTCGCGGCGTTCCTGCGGATCGACCGGCCGACCGGCTTCGACCTCGTCTTCTTCGACCCGCCCTGGGCGGAGCCGGTCGCGAGCGAGCTCGACGGCCTCTGGAGCGCCGTCTCTCCGGGCGGGACCTTCGTCCTCGAAAGGGGGAGCGGCGGCGCGGACCCGTGGCCGGAGGCGCCACGGACCCCGACGACGAGGCGCTACGGAACGACGGCGCTCTATCTCTACTCGCGGCCGTTCGCGGCAGAGGCCGACGTCGACGGCGCGAGGGCAGGGGAGGACCGCTCGCGAATTGACCTCGATCCCGCCGGGAAATAGACTTTCAGGTTTCGTGCCCTTCGAAAGGTCACGCAGGGGAGGCCGCGAGATGGCGCTGCCGCGAACGCTTTTCACGTCCGAGTCGGTCACCGAGGGACACCCGGACAAGATCGCCGACCAGATCTCCGACGGGATCCTCGACGCGATCCTCGCCGACGATCCCGAGGGCCGGGTCGCCTGCGAGACGCTGGTGACGACCGGGACCGCGTTCATCGCGGGCGAGATCACGACGCGCACGTACGTCGACATCCCGCAGGTCGTCCGGGAGACGATCCGCGACGTCGGCTACACCCGCGCCAAGTACGGCTTCGACTACCAGACGTGTGCCGTGCTCTCGTCGATCGACAAGCAGTCGCCCGACATCGCGATGGGCGTCGACCCCGGGGGTGCGGGGGACCAGGGGCTGATGTTCGGCTTCGCGGTCCGGGAGACCGAGGAGCTGATGCCCCTCCCGATCACCCTCGCGCACCGGCTCACGATGCGTCTCGCGGAGGCCCGGAAGTCGCACGAGCTCGAGTGGCTGCGGCCCGACGGCAAGAGCCAGGTCACGGTGGAGTACGAAGGGAGCCGCCCGGTGCGCGTCGACGCCGTCGTCGTGTCGACCCAGCACGCGGAGACAGTGCCGACGCTCGAGCTGCGCGAGGCGATCCGCGAGGAGGTGATCCGGCGAGTCGTCCCGGCCGTCCTCATCGACGACAGGACGAAGTACCACATCAACCCGACGGGACGCTTCGTCATCGGCGGGCCGCAGGGCGACACCGGGCTCACCGGCCGGAAGATCATCGTCGATACGTACGGCGGGATGGGACGGCACGGCGGGGGAGCCTTCTCCGGAAAGGACCCCACGAAGGTCGACCGCTCGGCGTCCTACATGGCGCGCTACATCGCGAAGAACCTGGTGGCCGCGGGCCTCGCCGACAGGGCCGAGGTGCAGCTCGCCTACGCGATCGGCGTGGCCGATCCCGTCTCGGTCTTCGTCGAGACCTTCGGGACGGAGAAGGCCGATCCGGCGATCCTGCCCGGCCTCATCCGCGATCACTTCCGGCTCACGCCGAAGGGGATCATCGAGATGCTCGACCTGAAGCGGCCGATCTACCGGAAGACCGCGTCGTACGGTCACTTCGGGCGCCAGCTTCCCGAGTTCACCTGGGAGCGGACCGACCTCGCCGAGCCTCTGGCGAAGGCCGCCGGCCTCGCCGTCCCCACAAGCGCCTGATCGGCCGGGGGCCGCTCAGGTCCGAACGCCGAGCAGTCCCCAGCCCGCCCCGAGCGAGAAGAAGACATTGGTTCCCCACGCCGCAAGCAGCGGCGGGAGGGAACCCGTCTCTCCTCCCTTGCCCAGGGCGGCGCCCAGGAGCAGGTAGACGAGTCCGAGGAGGAGGGCGATCCCGATCCCGGCGACGGCGCCGCGCCGGCCGTATCGAAACGCGAAGGGAAGCCCGACGAGGGTCAGGAGGAGGGGCGCCAGGGCGACGGAGCTCTTTTGGTAGAGACCGGTCGCGACCGCGGAGACGTCGGCGCCGGCGGCCCGCCGGATCCGGATGAAGCGGGCCAGCTCGACGCTGTTCATCTGGCGCGGATCGGCCCGGCCGGCGAGGAAGGCCCGCGCGGCCTCGGGTGCGTCGACGAAAGAGGGCCCGGAGCGCCGGAGGAAAAGGGATGAGCCGTCCTCCGCGAAAGTCCGCGTCCAGCCCCCGGTCAGGAGGATTCCCTTGCCGGGGATGATGCGGGCTTCGGGCGCGTGCGACTTTCCGAGGAGCCGGTAGGTGGTCGGGTCGATCTGAAACAGCGTGACGCCCGTCAGGGACGAGGAGCCCGGGTCCCAGGTCTCGGCCGAGAAGAAGCGGCCGGAGTCACCCTTCAGGAAGGACCGCCAGGCGTCGGTGGCCGCCGCCGGGGGCTTGCCGACCAGTATCTTCTTGAACCGGTCGGCCTCGGCAGCCGAATCGGGAACGACCGTCTCGGCGAAGAAGTAGGCCCCAGCTCCGGCCAGGACGGCGAGGACGAGGACGGATGCCGTCGTCCGGAACAGCGAGACGCCGCTCGAAAGGAGGGCCGTCGTCTCGGCCGACCGGACGAGGCCGGCGACGGCGATCAACGCGGCGGCCGCGAACGAGATCGGGATGACGTCGACGAGGATCGGCGCGAGCTTCGCCCGGAAGTAGCCGGTGATCGCGGAGATCGGAGGGTTCACGCGGGCCATCTCGTCGGAGATCTCGAGGTACTCGAAGAGGACGTACAGGAGGAGGATCGACGTGACGACGAGAGCCAGGATCCGCAGGAAGCGCCCCGCGACGTATCGATCGATCAGCCAGGAGCTGGCGCCGACCGCTCCCGGAGGCGGCCCCGCGATTTTCTCCGTCGAGCTCCTTCCGGGCCTCCCGCGTCTCCACGAACGCGGAAGGACTCGCGCGAGAGCGCCCGTGAGGGCGGCTCCGACGCGGTCGTCGAGGAAGGGCCGGTCGCGTCGGACCCTGGAGACCCCCCACAGCCCGAAGACGACGAGAAGCGCGTTCGGGAGCCACATCGCCACGAGCGGCGTCGTGCTGCCGCGGATCGCCCAGGATTCGCCAGAGGCGTAGAGGAGGTAATAGCCGACGACGATGGCCGTCGAGATGGCGAAGCCGGCGGCCCGGCCTCCGCGACGGTTCACGACCCCGAGGGGGAGCGCGACGAGCCCGAAAACGAGGCACGCGGCGGGGAAGGAGAACTTCTTGTGGACCTCGATCCACGAGAGCCGCGCGAGGACCGGGTCTGGGGTCGTCCGCGCCCGCCGGATCAGCTCCGGCACCGTCATCTCGCGGAGCTGCTTGTCGGGGCGGGTGTTCTCGAATCGCTCCTTCGGATTCGTGTCGTCCAGGAGGAGCCTCTGCGTTCGATAGCTGGCCCGGTCGTAGGCGAGGGCGTCGGGAGCCGTGTGGTGGGTGACCGCGTCCTCGAGCCGAAGCCAGAGGCGCCCCTCCTCCTGCTCCAGCTCGAGGGCCCCGCGCCGGGCGATCGTCAGCCGTTCTCCGTCGGACGGGTTCGAGTTGTCGGAGATGATCAGGCCCTCGAGCGTCCTGCGGTCCGGTGAGGCCTTCTCGACATAGATCCGGCGTCCCGCCACCTCGGGGCTGAAGACCCCGGGCTGGATCTTCTGCGCGATGAGGAACGTGGAAAGCTGCAACCTCATCCCGAAGACGACGCTGTTCGACCGAGGCAGCACGTAGACCATGACGAAACCGGTGAGGAGAGCGAGCAGCGTGGCCAGGACGGCGATCGGCCGGAACAGGCCGAGGAGGTCGATTCCGGAGGCCCGGAGGGCGACGAGCTCCGAGTCCTGGCTGAGGCGGCCGACGCCGACCAGTATCCCGAGGAGGAACGCGATCGGGATCGTCAGGACGACGACATGCGGCGCCGAGAACGCGAGGACCCGGCCGACGTCCAGGAGCGGGTTCGTGCTCTGGAGCAGGAGAGCGCTGAACTGGACGAGGAACCGGACGAGCATGAATCCGGTGTAGACGGCGAACGCCACGAGCGTCGGCGCGAGGATCTCTCTGAGGACGTAGCGGTCGGTCAGCTTCATCTGAGCGTGGAGTCGATCGGGGCCGGCGCGGAAGACCTTCGGGAGGCGCGAATTCTAGCCCGAGTCGCGGTTCGCAACGTCCGATAAGAAATATTATGGTAAAAATCTGAAAGGAGGAACCAGAAATCGTTCGGTTGGGGTGTGACGGGTCGGCCGGATTCGATTCGGCGACGGATCCCCTCTGTCGAAGAGTGACGCGTCGGCCTGCGAATCCCTTGCGTGACCCGCTCGGGGCGGGCGACTTCGCTGCCGTCGCGGCGCACGCCCGGGCCCCCTGCTGTCGAAGAGGTCGGCTCTCTAGTCTCTGCCTTTCGGCAAAGACGCGCCGGGGTCGTTCGCAGACGGGGCGTCCCCTGCGGCCTTCTTCTCCCCGGCCTTGAGGAACCGGCCGTCACGTTCGAAGTCCAGCTCACCGGAGCCGAGCTTCCGGATCAGGTCTCGAAGAGTCTCGACGATCTCGTGGCGTTCGACCGCGTTCCCTCGAAAGACGACGCTCACGGCGTATGGAGCATCCGCGGGCTGGAAATTGAGCTCGTACGCCTTTCGGAGCGAGCGGAACTTCGGATTCTCGGTCGAAGGTGCCCTGCGCACGTCGCGAACTGCGTCTCTCCCGACGCCGTCACCCGCCTCGAAGGCGGCGATCGCGTCGAGCATGGCGGGTTCCGTCGGCAGGCGTCCGACCTCCAGGAGGAACGACTTCGAGCGAATGTCGGCGCGCCGACATTCGTCTTTGACCCGGAGGGGTAGCCTCGCCAGGGAAAGCGTCTCTGTGATCGTGACTCGCGACTTCCCTACCGCTCGGGCGATCTGCTCGTGGGTGTATCCGTGCTTCTCCTGGAGGGTGAGATAGCCGTCGGCCTCTTCGAGCGGGCTGAGGTCCTTGCGCTGGAGGTTCTCGATGAGGGCGATCTCGAGGACCTCGGCGTCGCTCACGTCGAACACGATGCAGGGAACCTCGGACAGGCCGGCCTCGAGGGCCGCGCGGAAACGCCGCTCTCCCGAGATGATCGTGAAGCGCCCGTCGTCCCGGGGACGAACGAGAATCGGCTCGAGGACTCCCCTTGCCTCGATGGATGCCTTCAGGTCCCCGAGGTCTCCGAGCATGCTGCGCGGCTGATCCGGGTTCGCTTCGATCAGGTTGAGGGCGATCTTCCGGCCGATGGAGATCTCCTCTCCTTTAAAGAGCTGATCGACGAAGTGCGGATCGTGCCGCATGCGGGACGTCTCGGGAAGCCCACGACGCTTAGACACGGGCGAGGATCTCCTCGGTCAGGCTGTAGTACTCGGAGGCGCCTGTCGAGCGGGGTGCGAACGTGAAGATCGACTCCCGATAGGCCGGAGACTCCTCGAGGCGGACCGATTTGGAAATCGTCGTCTTGAAGATCTTCCCCTGGAAGACCGTGTCGATCTGCTTCTGGATGTCGCGCCCAAGGACGGTCCGGCGGTCGTGAAGTGTGATGACGACGCCGAGGATCTGGAGATTCGGATTCGGACGACTCTTGATCTTCTCGATCGTCTCGAGAAGGTCGTCGGTCCCCTCCAAGGCGAAATACGACGACTGGATCGGAATGATGATGTGGGTCGAGGCGACCATCGCGTTGACCGTGATCATCCCGAGCGTCGGGGGCGTATCGATGATGACGGCATCGTATTCCGCGGCGACGTCCGTCATCTTGTCCTTGAGGCGGTAGTGTCCGTCGATCTCCCCGATCAGCTTCGAGTCAGCCTTGGCGAGCGAGATCTTCGCCGGGGCGATCGCGAGCCCGGGAAACGCCGTCGGCCTCACGATGGAAGAGACGGTGACCTCGGGGTTCACGAGGACCTCGTACATCGATCCGCCGATGGAACGGCGGTCGAGATACGACATCGTGGAGTTGCCCTGAGGGTCGAGATCGACGAGAAGCGTGCGGAGGTTTTTCTGAGCGAGCGCGGCGGCGACGTTTATCGCGGTCGTCGTCTTTCCGACTCCGCCCTTCTGGTTTGTGATCGCGATGATCATGGGGGAAGGCGAGGATACGGGCTGCGGCGCCCGTTCTCAAGGCTGGATATAAGTCGTTTGAATCGAGTCGGCTGCGAAAGGCGGGCGGCCGACGTCGTCGGCTCCCCCGCTTCGCTACATTTTGTACTTCCCGAGCGACTCCGGATCCGCCTCTTCGAACCACTTCCGCAGACGTTCGTGGCTCTGCGCTTCGGAAGAATCGTCCTGCGCCTGGCTCTTCTCCAGGACCGACTCTTCGACGAAAACGGGCGAGGAGCTCCGCAGCGCGAGCGCGATCGCATCGGAAGGCCGGCTGTCGACGACGACCGATCGCCCTCCCACCGTCAGGTGGATCTCGGCGTAGAACGTGTTCTCGTGGAGCTTCGTGATGACGACGCGTTCGACGGTTCCGTCGAGCTGTCGGATCGTCTGCCGCAGGAGGTCGTGCGTCATCGGACGCGGCGTCCGGACCCCCTCGAGCTGGAGGGCGATCGCGTTGGCCTCGAAGACGCCGACCCAGATCGGAAGGAAGCTTCGGTCGTCGGCGTCGCGGAGGATTACGACCGGCATGTTTGCGATCGGATCGACGATCAGTGCCTTGACGTCCATCTTGACGCTCACGTCGACCTCCTTCCCCTGTCGAATCTGCGTTCGCGGAGCCGTCGATTCAAGTCGAAGGGTCTGGGCCGGACGGCATTCTCCGCTCGACGCGGAGTGCGCGGCCTAGAAGGGAGTTCGCGAAGCCCTGCTCGATCCTGGCCGTTACGAACGACCCGGCCGGCGTTTCCAGGGCGTTCTCGACGTGGACGAGATGATTGAAGGGAGACCGACCCGATACTCGCTTCCCCGTCCGATCGGGGCCTTCCACGAGGACTTCGAGGACCTCGCCGACCATCGACTCGTTCGCCCGGAGCTGGAGCTCCTGCTGGTGGTCGTTCAGCCGGGCAAGGCGGGCTTGCGAGACGGGAGCGGGGATGTCCAGCTCCCAACGAGCAGCAGCCGTAGAAGGACGGGGCGAGTACACGAAACAGAAGACCGCGCCGAAGCGGACTTCGTCGAGGAGGCTGATCGTCGACTCGAAGTCGTCGTCGCTCTCGCCCGGGAACCCGACGATGATGTCGGTCGAGAGCGCGAGCCCCGGCACTGCCGACCGAAGTCGCCCGACGAGATCGACGTACTCGGCTCGCGTGTACTGGCGCTTCATTCGGCGAAGGATCTTGTCGCTCCCGGACTGGAACGGGAGATGGAGCGAGGGACATACCGGCGCGCACTCGGCCATGGCGGAGATGAGGTCGTCGCCGAAGTTGCGCGGATGGGACGTGACGAAGCGCAGCCTTCGAAGATCCGGGATCTCCGAGATCGCCCGGAGGAGCGCCGCGAGGCCGGCTCCGCTCTCCGGATCGGAGTAGGCGTTTACCGTCTGCCCCAGGAGCTCGATCTCGACGACGCCTTCTCCGACGAGGCGTCGGCATTCTTCGACGACGTCGGGGAGCCGGCGGCTCCGTTCCCGACCGCGCGTCGTCGGAACGACGCAGAACGTGCAGTGCTTGTTGCACCCTTCGATGATCGTGATCGACGCGCGATGCGCGACGGTTCGTGCGATGGCTCCGGGGGTGTAGGCTACCTCGTCGAGGTCGAAGCCGGTCTCGACCGGGCGGTCCCCCTCTCGCTCGACCCTCCGGACGACGGAGGGGAGGAGCTCGATTCTCCCGGTACCGAGGACGAAGTCGACGGCCGAGGACCGGCGGAGGATCTCCTCTCCTTCCTGTTGCGCGACGCAGCCGCAGACGCCGAGAAGCATGCCGGGTCTGGCCTTCTTGAGGAGCGCGACGCGCCCGAGATAGTCGTATACCTTCTGTTCGGCCTTGTCTCGAACGGAGCAGGTGTTGAGCAGGACCAGATCGGCGTCGTTCGGCTCTGCCGACTCCTCCCATCCCGCGCGGGACATCAGCCCGACGAACCTGCGGCTGTCCAGCTCGTTCATCTGGCAGCCCCAAGTTTCGACGAAGACCTTTCGTATGCACCCGCCGCCGTCGGCAACGGCGTCGAAAGGCGCCGCGAGGCGGCCGTCGTTCAGCGTAGCCATCCGGGTGGTGTCCCGCTCTTTCGGGCCTCTTCTTCGAGCCCGTCGACCGCCTTCCGGGCGTCCTCGGCTGCAGCCTCGAGGCCCTTCAGACGTTCCCGCGCCTGGTCCCAGGCCGGACGGAGGACGCGTTCACGGTAGTTGCCGTCGCTCCAGGCGTAGAAGTCGTTCTCGAGCCTGCGGACTTCCGCTCTCGCGGCGGCGACCTCCGCCTCTGCTTCGGCCGCTCTCGAACGGACTACCTCGGCTCGCTGTCGCCACTCCGCCTCGGTGCGGCCGCTGGCGTCGCGGTATTCCGGGATCTCGGACGGCACGGCCGTGGGGCGCGTTCTGGCGACCGGCTTC
The DNA here is from genome assembly GCA_964636395.1 of uncultured Holophagales bacterium. Lineage (GTDB taxonomy): Bacteria > Acidobacteriota > Thermoanaerobaculia > UBA5066 > UBA5066 > UBA5066. Next base: position 14,501 of record CAZWRQ010000015.1, on the reverse strand, counting down.
CTGTCGGCCGAGCCGGTGATCGTGATCGTGGAGCTCCCTTGCGCCGGCTCCGACTTCCGAAGGCTCTCGTTCGTAATGACGATCCGGCGTCCGGACCGCGCCGCAGCGGCTTCTTCTTCTTGCGCCTTTCTTG
>CAZWRQ010000015.1:0-14358 GCA_964636395.1 uncultured Holophagales bacterium | reverse complement strand
TTTCTTGCGATATCGGCCAGCGATCCGGACCCGGATCCCGGCGTCGGGGTCGGTTTCGGCGGAACGCCGAAGCTCCCGCCGGCGAGCTTCTTCTTTCCCTTGGCCGTCGCGGTCGGGGTCGGGGTCGGGGTCGGCTGCGGGTCGGCCGCGTTCGCGTAGCCAGGCACCGTCCCGACGAGAAGAGCGAGGAACGCGAACGACGCTGGGAAGGAGCGTTTCATGGCTGAGTCGTCCCTTCTCGCCCGTATCGGTCCTCGAGGCGCACGACATCGTCGAGCTCCGGGCTGGAGACCTCGACGACGAGGACGTCCTCCCCTTCGGCGAACATCCGGTGCCTCGTGCCGGGCGTCACGTGAAAGGTCTCCCCCGGGGCGAGCGCCAGGAGGATCCTCTCTCCGTTGGACTCCGTCTCCATCCCGAGAGTTCCCGAGAGGACGTGGATCGTCTCTTCCTTGGCCCGGTGGTACTGGTAGGAGAGAGTCTGACCGGCGAGGATCGAGATCAGCTTGCCGGCATAGCGGGGGTTGACGGCGAAGATCCGCTCGCTTCCCCAGGGCTTCTTCACGATTCGATCGGTCGTCCTCATGCGTTCACCGCGGCGCGGGTCTCCGGGTCGCCGCTCAGGAGGGCTTCGGCCTCCCGCGCCAGAAGGGCGGCGACGTCGTCGGGTGTCGACAGGGAAAGCGCGGCACGTGCCATGCGCGCGGCGTCGGCCGCGGACGCGCATCTCGCGACGTCCTTCAGGAGCGGGACCGACCGTGGCCCCATCGAGAACTCTCGGATGCCGAGGCCGAGAAGGAGGAGGAACAGGGCCGGGTCGGCGGCCATCTCACCGCAGACGGCGAGCGGTTTCCCGGCGGCGCGGGCCGCCTCCTGGACCCGCGCGATGAGCCGGAGGATCGCCGGGTGCTGCGGCCGAAAGATGTCGGAGACGGCCTCGTTGGCGCGGTCGGCCGCGAGCGTGTACTGGATCAGGTCGTTCGTGCCGAGCGACAGGAAGTCGACCTCGGGTGCGATGAAGTCGGCCGTCATGGCGGCCGACGGGACCTCGATCATCGCCCCGATCGGGACGCTGTCCGGAACGACGACCCCGCGATCGGCCAGCTCGGCGCGGGCCTCCTCGACGAACGCCCGGACCCTCCGGACCTCTTCGACGCCGGCGACCATCGGCACGAGGATCCGGAGGTCTCCCTCCGACGCGACGGAGAGGAGCGCTCGCAGCTGGGTCCGGAACATCTCCGGGTGGCTGAAGCAGAGCCTCACCCCGCGTAGACCGAGGACGGGGTTCTCCTCGGCGCCGGACAGGTGTCGGGCGCCCTTCTTCCCGCCGAGGTCGTACGTCCGGATGACGACCGGGCGGGGCGAGAGCTGGGAGACGACCTGTCTGTAAATGGCCGCCTGCGTCGCCTCGTCGGGGAACTCGACGCCGGCCGAGGAGAGGTAGAGGAACTCGGACCGGAACAGCCCGACGCCGTCGGCCCCGTACTCGAAGACGTCGGGGACTTCGCGGGCCAGCTCGATGTTGGCCCGAATCGCCACCTCTTCGCCGTCCCTCGTGCGGGCGAGCCCCGAAAGGCTCTTCTCCTTCAGCGAGAGCTCACGCGTCGCATCGCGTCCCTGGCGTTCGCGGAAGAGGGAGAGGACGTCCTCCGACGGCTCCCGCCAGAGGACCCCTTCCCGACCGTCGACGATGAGCTGGTCTCCCTCTCCGACCGACGCGAGGAGCTTGGGCACCGCGACGACGGCCGGCAGGCCGAAGGAGCGGGCGAGGATCGCGGCATGCGAGGTCTTCCCCCCCCTCTCGGTCACGAAGGCGACGACCTTGTCGCGGGGAATCCGGACGGCGTCGGACGGGGTCAGCTCGTCGGCGACGAGGACGCAGGAATCCCACGGGAGGGTCGCCAGGCGGTCGACGGCGCCGCTCCCCTCGCCCAGCCCCCGCTTCAGGATCGTGGCGATGTCGTCGAGGTCGGAGGCTCGAAGGGCGAGGTCCTTGTCGGGAAGGTCTCGAAGCCGAGCGGCCAGGGCGTCGGCGACGACCTCGACGGCCCACTCCGCGTTGACCTTCTCGACCCGGACCTTCTTCTCGATCGGCCCGAGGAACGACGGGTCCCGGAGGAAGAGCGCGTGGGCCTGAAAGATCGCGGCGTACTCCTTTCCGAGACGCGCCTCGACCTGCCCCGCCATCTCGCCGATCTCGCGGATCGCCGATTCGACGGCGAGCCGGAGCCGCTCGAGCTCGGCCGGCACCTCCTCGACGTCGAGGTCTCGACGGGGCGTCGAGTCGGACCGGCCGATGCAGACGACGGCGCGGCCGACGGCGATACCCGGAGACACCGGGATCCCGGTGAGCGAGAGGGACCGCTTCATGCCCCTCGATTGTAGCCTCGCGGCCGACGCTACTCGGACTCGTCGAAGCGCCGGTCGACGAGGTCCGTGAGGGCCCTCATCGCCTCGGCTTCGTCGTCGCCTTCCGTCCGCACCACGATCGGGGTCCCCTTACCGGCGGCGAGGAGGAGGAGCCCGAGGATGCTCTTGCCGTCGACGTCTTCGCCGTCCTTCGACAGCGTGATCCTCGAGGAGTAGTGGGCGGCGGTGTGGACGAGCTTCGCGGCCGCGCGGGCGTGGAGACCGAGCCGGTTCTTGAGGACGACGGTCTTCTCGATCACGCGGGCCGCTTCTCCGTTTCCATCAGCTCGCCCGCGGCGACGATGGAGCGCCGGCCCTTCTCCACGAGGGTCCGCGCCATCTCGCCCGGCTCCTTCCCTTCTCGCGCGAGGGCCCGCGCCTTCACGACCATCGGGAGGTTCACGCCCGTCACGATCTCGATGCGACCCTTCTGGAGGAAGGCGAGGGCGAGGTTCGAGGGCGTCCCGCCGAACATGTCGGTCAGAAGCACGACGCCGCGCCCGCGGTCGGCGTCGGCGATCGCGCGCTGGAGGCGCTCACTCGCGTGCTCCGGAGCTTCGTCCCAGGCGAGCGAGAGGGCCCCGAGCGGCTCGCCCGGCTGCGGCTCGAGGACCTGGACCGTCTCGCGCAGGGCGTCGGCCAACGGGCCATGGGATAGGAGGAGGATGCCGACGGAGTCTGCAGCGCCGGCGACGGAGGCTTCGGGGTTCTTCATGGTCCTTCCCGGTTGTCGTCGCGATGCGATACGCGGACGGGGTACCCGGCCGCGGCGAGGTCGCGGCCGAGGCGCTCCGCGATATAGACGGAGCGGTGGCGGCCTCCCGTGCACCCGACGCCGATCGTCAGGTAGGCCCGGTTCTCGCGCCGGTAGTTCGGAAGGCAGAAGAGGAGGAAGTCGAGGAGCCGGCCGTAGAACGGGCCCGTGGCGCTCCCCTCCTCGATGAACCGGGCGACGTTCGGGTCGCGCCCGGTCCGGTGCCGTAGCTCGGGCACGAAGTGCGGGTTCGCGAGGAACCTCACGTCGAAACAGAGGTCGATCGAGGGCGGGACGCCGTGCTTGAACCCGAACGAGAGGATCGACACGGCGAGGACGCCGGGGTCCCCGGGCGACCGGAAATGCTCGGCGAGGACTGACCGAAGCTCGTGAACGGTCATGGCCGTCGTGTCGAGGACGAGATCGGCCTTCCCCTTCACCTCAGCCAGGAGCTTCCGCTCCGTCGCCATCGCCTCGGCCAGCGTCCGGTCCAGCGCGAGCGGATGCGGACGGCGGGTCTCCGAGAAGCGTCGGAAGATCGTCGGCTCGTCCGCCTCGAGGAAGACGACCGTGACCGGAAGAAGCAGCCGCAGGGAATCGAGGAGGGGCGGGAACGCTTCTGCGAATCCGGGGTTCCTCACGTCGAGGACGACCGCATTGCGGCCGGGACCGCCCGTCCCGCGGGCCGCCTCCTCGACGAAGCTCCGAAGGAGCGCGAGCGGGAGGTTGTCGATGGTGTTGTAGCCGATGTCCTCGAGGGCGCGCGCCGCGTACGACTTCCCCGAGCCGGAAAGCCCGGTCACGACGAGGAGACGCTGGTCGTCCCGCGGGCCCGTCACGCGCCACCCCCGGGGCGAGGCCGTCCGCGGCCGCGCCGGCGCTCCCTGTCGGTCGAACCGGTCCGGCGGGCAATCTCTTCGTGGACGCGATCCGCCATCTCGCGCGCCGCGTTGTAGCCTCTCCTCTTCAGGAGGTGGTTCCGGGCGGCGATCTCGACGAGGAGCGCGACGTCCCTCCCGGTCGCCACAGGCATCCGGACGAGGGGGACCGGCACGCCGAGGATCGTCTCGGACTCCTCGTCGAGGCCGAGCCGGTCGTACTCGACCCCCTCGACCCAGTGCGAGAGGCGGATCACGAGCTCGACCGTGTGCTTCTCGAGGACCGCGGCGACTCCGAAGAGGAGCGGGACGTTGACGATGCCGAGCCCCCGCAGCTCCATGTGGTGGCGGATAACGCCCGCCGACGAGCCGACGAGGGCGTCGTTGTGGAATCTCTTGACGACGACGAGGTCGTCCGCGACGAGCCGGTGGCCGCGCTGGACGAGGGCGAGGGCGCACTCGCTCTTGCCGACGCCGGAGTCGCCGAGCAGGAGCGTGCCGAGCCCGCCCACCTCCACGAGGACGCCGTGGAGCGTCACGCGCGGTGCGAGCGACTCCTCGAGGAACGCCGTGAGCCCCTCGATCACCGTGCTCGTCAGCCGCGGCGTCGCGAAGAGCGGGACGTCCCGCTCCTGGCAGAAACGGCGGAGCACGGCGGGCGGCCGGATCCCCTTCGTGACGACGACGCACGACATTCCGAGCGAGGTGAACGCGTCGAACCGCTGTTTCACGACCCTGGGCGAGAGCGTCTTCAGGTAGTCGAACTCGCTCTCCCCCAGGATTTGCACCCTCTGTGCCCGCACGTACGGCAGGAACCCGGCGATCGCGAGACCCGGCTTCTGGACCCGGGGCCACTCGATCGGCCGGTCGAGGCCGGCCCGCCCGGAGACGAGCTTGAGCCCGAGCGGCGCCAAGGCGGGCGACTCGAGGTCGGCCGCGCGGACGTGCGGCTTCGTCTCCGGGGGGGTCGGGAGCATCGAGCGCCTAGCGCGGCGTCAGGATGACGACGGCGCCGTCCTTTCGGCGGTAGAGGACGCGGAGCTGCTCGTCGGACGGGTCTCGGTAGACGAGGACCTCGCGCTTGCTGCGGTCGAAGGCGTGGAGGGCGTCCTCGTCGAACATCCGGCGCGCCTCGTAGCTCTCGGCCCGGGGGGCCTTCTCGCGAGGAGCGGGCGCCTTCTCGACGGGCAGCGAGACCTCCGGGCTCCGCACGCCGGACGTCGTGTGCTTCTTCTCGTCCTTGACCCGGGCCTTCGTCTTCTTCGCCTGCGCCTCGACCCGCTCGAGCGCGCTCTGCGCGGCCGTCAGCTGGTCTGCGGCGACCGCCTCGGCCGCCCACGTGCGCTGGCGCGCCGTGATCGTCACCTCGACGAGGACCCCGCGCTTCTCGAGGCGGACGACGACCTTCGCCTCCGCCTCCCGCGGGAGCACCTTCGAGAGCTTCTCGAGGCGCTTGGCGATCGTGTCCTTCGTCTTCGCGTCGACAGTGAGACGCCGGGCGGTGACTTCGATTTTCATCGTGCCTCCTCGATGGTCATCAGGCGTCGGGCCTCAGTCCGGCGACCCGGCCGGCCCGCGCTCCACTTTCCGTATCGAGCTGGAGGGAATGTGCAGCTCCTCGCGGTACTTCGCCACCGTCCTGCGGGCGATGCGGATCCCCTCGCGCGCGAGGAGCTCGGAGAGGCGCGCGTCGGAGAGCGGCTGCGACGCGTCCTCGGCGTCGACGAGGGCCTTGATCTTGCCCTTCACGGCGAGAGAGGAGACGTCCTCGCCTGCCGACGAGCTGATCGCCGAGTGGAAGAAGAACTTCATCGGAAGGAGGCCCTTCGGCGTCGACATCCACTTGTTCGAGACGACCCGGGAGACGGTCGACTCGTGCATGCCGATGTCGTCGGCGACGTCGCGGAGGATCAGCGGCTTTAGGTGCGCGACGCCCCACTCGAGGTAGTCGCGCTGCTTCCGCACGATCGACTCGGCGACGCGGACGATCGTCCGCTTCCGCTGGTCGAGGCTCTTCATCAGCCACTGGGCCGCCCTCATCTTCTCGCGGAGGTAGCTCCGCCCCTCGCCGTCGAGCGGTCCGTTGCTCGAGGAAAGGAGGCGCCGGTAGAACGGCGACACGCGGAGCCGGGGCAGGCCGTCGTCGTTGAACAGGACGACGTACTCGTCGTCGACCTTCACGACCTGGACGTCGGGCTCGACGTAGATCGTCCGGGTCGAGTCGTAGCGCCGCCCGGGCTTCGGGTCCAGACGCTTGAGGACGTCGATCGCCTGCTGCAGCTCCTCGGCCGACACGTTCATCTGGCGCGCGAGAACCGGGACCGCCTTCGTCGCGAGGTCGTGGAGCCGGTTCGTGACGAGGTCCTCGAGGAGAGGGGTCGCGAGGCCCTCGGCGCGGGCCTGGATCAGCAGGCACTCGGCGAGGCTTCGGGCCCCGACTCCGAGCGGGTCGAACGACTGAAGGAGCGCGAGGGCCTCGGTCGCCTCGGCTTCCGTGCACGGGATCGCGGCGGCGACCTCGTCGAGAGAGAGGCGCAGGTAGCCGTCCGCGTCGAGGTTCCCGATGAGGTACTCGCAGGCGGCCCGGACCGCGGGCGTCGCCTCGGAGACTCCGAGCTGCTCGGCGAGGTGGGCGTCGAGGCCTGGCGGGGCCTCGGCCCGGTTCTCGAGCGAATACTCCTCGCCCTCCTCGTCCATGCGCGGGGCGGTCGACGCGCTCCCCTCGAGGTAGTCGCCGAAGTAGGCCTCGAGGTCGATCGCCTCGAACGACTCCTGCGTCGGCTCCGCGGGGATCTCGGCTTCCGCCGTACCAACGGCCGGAGGCGGCGGGGCGGCCTCCCCGGCGGCCCCTCCTGCGTCGTCCCAGGCCAGCGCGGCCGCGTCCCCCGCCTCGGTCCCCTCGGCGGGGCGCTCGCGCGGGTCGGACGCCTCCGCCGCCTCGGCTACCTCCCGCACCCCGACCGCCTCGTCGGCCTCCGTGCCCGCCGGCGCGTCCGCGGCCTCGTCTTCCTCCAGGACCGGGTTCTCCACGATCTCCTGGTTGACGACGTCGTGCAGCTCCAGACGGGTCATCTGCAACAGCTTGATGGCCTGCTGCAGCGTCGGCGTCATGACGAGCCGCTGCGAGAGCTTGAGGGAGAGCTTCTGTTCGAGTCCCACTGTGTGAGCCGGCCGCGCCGGACGGCGCGGTTCCTTCCGCGATTCTAGTCCAGCCGGAAGCGGTCCCCGAGGTAGACGCGCCGCACCTCGGGGTCCTGGGAAAGCGAGACGGGAGAGCCGGTCCGGAAGATCCGGCCGGCGTTGATGATGTAGCCGCGGTCGACGATGGCGAGCGTGTCCCGGACGTTGTGATCGGTGATGAGGATGCCGATTCCGGTCGTGGCGAGCTCGCGGATGACGTGCTGCAGGTCGAGCACGGTGATCGGGTCGATCCCCGCGAACGGCTCGTCCAGGAGGAGGAACCGCGGTGAGAGCGTCAGGGCCCGCGCGATCTCGAGGCGCCGTCGCTCTCCGCCGGAAAGCGTGTCGGCGATCGAGGCCGAGAGGTGCGAGAGCTTGAACCGGTCGAGCAGCTCGTGCGCCCGCTCGAGCCTCTCGTTCCGCGAGAGCGGCAGCGTCTCGAGGATCGCCACGAGGTTCTGGAGCGCGGTCATCTTGCGAAAGACGGACGCCTCCTGCGGGAGGTATCCGACACCGCGACGGGCCCTCCGGAACATCGGAAGGGCGGTGATCTCCTCGCCGTCGAGGAGGACGTGCCCGTCGTCGGGCTCGACGAGGCCGACGACGATCGAGAACGTCGTCGTCTTGCCGGCCCCGTTCGGTCCGAGGAGGCCGACGACCTCGCCTCCGATCACCTCGATGGAGACGCCGTCGACGACGGTGCGTCCCCGGTAGCTCTTCCTGAGCGCTTCCGCGGCGAGGCGCGGTCGTGTCTCGCTCACGTTCCCTCCGGCCGGAGGACCCCCTGGCTGGGGATTCCCGGTCCCGTCTCCACGTCGACGCGGCCGCTCCCGCGCTGAAAGCGGAGCCGCGCGCCGGTCATTCGATTCCCCTTCCCGTCGAGCGCCGTGGCCGGCCGCCCCTCGAGGGCGACGGCGTCCGCGCGCGGGTCCCAGGTCGCCCTGGCGCCTTCGCCGCGGCGTCCGTCGGCCCGGTCCTCGACGACGACGTTCCCGCGCGACTCCGCGTGGTCGATCGTCCGCTCCGGACCGAGGACGACGTCGGTCACGTCGGCCTTCATCGTCCAGGTCCCCGAGACGACGTTCGCCGACCCCTCGATCCTAAGGAGCCGGTCCGCTTCGCGGTGCGTGAGGACGCTTCCCGTCGCCGTGATCGTCTCGACGGTCGCCGCCTTCGTCGTCGGGTCGACGCGGCGCCTCCGCAGGACGGCGCGCACGTCCCTTTCGGCCCGGAGCGACCGGTCCCGGTCGTCGAGGAGGATCGACTGTCCGCGAAGGACGTTCTCCCCCTGCCAGGCGGTCACGTTCCCCGTGAGGAGGACCGTCCTCTCATCGGGTCGGACGCGGAGGAAGTCCGACTCGGAGAAGACCGGGGCGTCCGTGTCTCCGCCCAGGATCTCCGAACCCTTCCGCCCCCTGAACGACGCCTTCACGCTACCGGTCCCCTCCATCCGCTGCTCGCGACGGAACCAGGTCAGGACGTCCGCGGAGACGCGAGCGCTCTCGTCCTCGTACCGCGCCCGATCCGGGCCGCTCCCCGCGAAGACGGCGGACTCGTCCTCGGCGCGGAGGGTCGCCGACGGAGCGGCCACCCTCGCCCTCTCTCCCTCGCTCATAGCGACGCCTCCCTCGAGGACGGCCGTCTGGAGCGTTCTGCCGTCGGACCCGAACGCGAGCTGTCCGCGACCGGCCTCCAGACGACGGGACGCGGGGACCCGCGTGGAACCCGGAACTGCCGGCGGAGCCGACTCCTCGAGCCGGAACGGGGACGGGACCTGGACCCGTTCGAGCCTTCCGTCTGCGAGCCTCGCCTCGAAATCGTTCGAGATCGCACGCCGGGCGCCTGTCCCGACGGCGGGCGGGAGGTCGATCCGCGCCGGAGCTCCCGAGAGGACCAGCCGGGACGGTTCGGTCGCCGCGTTCCGCTCCAGCTCGAGGTGCTCGCCGGACGCCCGGATCGGGGAGTCGATCTCTCCGCCGGCTCCACGGACGAGGAGCGCTTCGACGCCTCCGCGGGCCGTGACCCGATCCCCGTCCCCGGCCGGGCGGCGTTCGACCTCGCGTCCCCTGAGGACGAGCTCGTCCGTCTTGAGGACCACGTCTCCACGCGCGGCGAGGCCTCCCCCCCTCTCGAGATCTACGGCGTCCGCCGTCAGCGCGATCCGGCGGCCCCTGTCGTCCTCGCCCCCGAGCCGGACGGCGTCCCGGAAGCGGACGATCCCGGCTCCCGACTCCACCGCGCCGCCGAGGGCTCGCGCGACCAGCGCGCCGCGAATCGCCGTGACCGGACCGTCAGAGACGAGGAGGCGTGTCTGCGGGTCGTAGCGGAACGAGCTCCCGGTCAGGTGGATTCCCGCTCCTTCGACCCTGACGCCTTCGAAGACACGGAACGCCTTCGTGGACGGGACGAACTCCGCGCGGGGCGCCTCTAGGACGGCCGTGCGGCCCGACCCGGCGTCCCGCGTCAGGAAGGTCACGTCCTTCAGCCGGAAGGTCCGGTCGGCCCCGTCGGCGAACGCGATCGCCTCGGCGGCCCGGAGGCGGTAGACCTCGGAGTCCTTCTCCGTCTCCGAGTAGTCGAACTCCTCGAACCTCACCCGGTCGCGGATCCCTTCCGACTCCGCGAGCAGGGTCTCGGCGACCTCGGCCGGCGCGGAGTCCGTGCGCGCGCCCGCCGGCCGCCAGGAGAGGACGACCGCGAGGGGAAAGCCCGCGAACGCCAGCAGCCCGAGCGCCCGGCGGAGGCGGCGCCGCGCGACCGGCCTCACGCCGCCTCCGTCGGGACCGCGTCGAGGACGGTGAGCGCCGGTCGGCCCAGGAACGCGTCGTGAGCGACGTTCGCGAGGACGTCCCAGGCTCCGGCTCTCTCGGCGGGGGCGATCCGCGCCAGGGACCAGCCGACCGCGTCCAGCCTGGCTCCCCCATCCTCGAGGACGATTCGAAGACCGTGGTCCCCGACGGGGCGGCCGCGCCCGTTCCAGGAGAGGGAGCGGAGGAGGAAGAGCGGCCTCGGGTTCCCCATCCCGTGCGGCTCGAGGCGTCCGAGATGCTCGACGAGCTCCGGCGTCACCTCTGCGGCGCGGAGCGGAGCGTCGGCCTCGAGGTCGACGGACCACTCCTCCTCGTCGCGGCTTCGGGCGAAGGCCTCCTTCGCCTCGTTCCGGAACGCCTCGAACGCGCTCGCGGCCACGGAAATCCCGATCGCCGCGTGATGTCCTCCGAACTCCGCCTCGTGCCGTCGGGCAACGGGCGCGAGCCGTTCGTGGAGCGGGGTCCGTCCCCACGTCCGGCCGCTCCCGCCGACCCGCCCGTCCTCCCGGGAGAGGAGGAGCACGGGGCGCGAGACCGTCTGCGCGACCTTCGAGGCGGCGATACCGAGGACCCCGCGGTGCCACCCTTCGTCCGGCGTGCCGGCCTCCACGACGAGCGCGTCGCGATCGGGATCGAACGTCGTCTCGAGCCGCTCGAGGGCGGCGGCCACGACCCGCTCCTGCATTCGCCGCCGCTCGGTGTTCGCCGCCTCGATCTCGTCGGCCAGGTGCTCGGCCCGTGCGGCGTCGGACGTCGTCAGCAGCTCGAGCGCGCGGAAGGCGTGGTCGATCCGGCCGGACGCGTTCAGACGCGGGGCGATCCGGAACGCCACGTCGTGGACTGAGGGGCTCTTCCCGGCCCGGACCGAGGAGCGCGACAGGAGAGCGGTCAGGCCCGGGGAGCGCGGCTCGGCGAGTCCCGCGAGCCCCCACGAGACGAGTACTCTGTTCTCGCCCGTCAGTGGGACCATGTCGGCGACCGTCGAGAGCGCCGCGACCTTCGCGAGCGAGGCCATCCAGGTCCGGCTCGCCTTCCCGCCGAGGCCGACGCGGGCGCCGTCCGAAAGGAGAAGCGCCTCGGAGAGCTTCCAGGCGATCCCCGCTCCCGCCAGCTCCTTGAACGGGTACGGGCAGCCCGGGAGTCGCGGGTTCAGGAGGACGGCGCCCATCGGCAGCTCTTCCGGGGGCAGGTGGTGGTCCGTGACGATGACGAACGCGCCGCGCTCCACAGCCTCCCGGATCGGCTCGACCGCCGTAATGCCGCAGTCGACCGTGACGATTCCTTCCGGCGCGTGCTCGTCGAGGACCCGGCGAAGCGTCTCGGAGCGGAGACCGTAGCCGTCGCGGAGTCGGTGAGGGAGGAAGGGGATTGCGTCGGCCCCGAGCCGCCTGAGCGTCGTCGTCAGGATCGCGAGCGCGCCGATCCCGTCACAGTCGTAGTCACCGAAGACGACGACCCGCGCGCCGCGGCGGCAGGCGTCGACGAGGCGGGCGACGGCCGTGTCCATGCCTCCCATGCCGAACGGATCGTGGAGAGACGCCGGGTCGGGCCGGAGCCACGCCTGCGCCTCGGCGGGCGAGACGAATCCCCGTGCGGCGAGGACCCGCGCGAGAGGCGCGACGACCCCCAGCTCCCGCACGAGGAGGTCGGCCGCGCCCGCGTCGTGAGGCCGGAGTCTGCGTGTGACGCGTGGCGGCGGGTAGGCCGAGGTCACCGGGACGCCGCGGACCCCTCCCAGGCCCCCATCCGGCGGAACTTCGCGTAGCGGGCCTCGAGGAGGGCGTCGACCGGGATCGCCGAGAGGCGGTCGAGGTGGCGGACGAGCGCCTGCCCGACCCCGTCGATCGTCGCCACCGGGTCGGAATGTGCGCCGCCCGGAGGCTCCGGGATCACCTCATCCGCAATCCCGAGCGCCTTGCAGTCGGCGGCGGTCATCCGCATCGCTTCTGCGGCCTCGCGCGCCTTTGCCTGGTCTTTCCAGAGGATGGCGGCGCAACCTTCCGGCGAGATGACCGAGTAGACCGAGTGCTCGAGCATCAGGATCGTGTCGGTCACGCCGATCCCGAGAGCTCCGCCCGATCCGCCTTCGCCCGTCACGGTCGCGATCAGGGGCACACGGAGGCGCGCCATCTCGAGGAGGTTCACGGCGATCGCCTCCGAGACGCCTCGCTCCTCGCTCTCGATTCCCGGGTAGGCGCCCGGCGTGTCGATGAACGTCAGGACGGGCCGATGGAACTTCTCGGCGAGCTTCATCACGCGAAGCGCCTTGCGGTAGCCCTCGGGGCGGGGCATGCCGAAGTTCCGGCGGACCTTCTCCTTCGTGTCCCGCCCCTTCTGGTGGCCGACGACGGCGACGGTCCGCCCGCCGAGGACCCCGAATCCGGCCACGATCGCCGGGTCGTCGGCGAAGGCCCGGTCCCCGCGGAGCTCGACGAAGTCGCGAAGGAGGACCCGGACGTAGTCGAGCGTGAACGGGCGGGCCGGATGGCGCGCGACGAGCGTCTTCTGCCACGGGGTGAGGTTCGCGTAGATCTCCCCAGAGAGCTTCACGAGCCTGTCCGAGATCTTGCGGATCGCCTTGTCCCGGGCGGGGCTCCCGGGGCTCTCCCGGAGGCCGTCGATGCGCGATCGAAGCCGCTCCAGCGGCTCCTCGAACCGGTGATCGGAACTCACCCCCGGAATGTACCAGACCGCGACGGCCGGATCGTCAGAGCAGGCTCTGGGGGTCCCGGTCGAGCCGGGGCGGCTCGGGCAGTGACCGGAGCACTTCGCCGGCCGCCGCGAGCGCCTCGCGGGAGTCGGACCGGACGAGGAGCTGAACGCGGTAAAGCCCCTTGAGTCGTTCCAGCGGCGCCGGTGCCGGGCCGAGCAGCCGTAGCTTCTGGAGTCCCGCGATCGCGGAGCGGCCGGCGCGCGCGGCCGCTTCGGCCACCGGGAGGTCCTTCGCCGTCCAGAGCGCGAGGAGGAGGTGGGAAAAAGGCGGGTAGCCGAACGCCCGCCGGAACCGGAGCTCCCCTTCTGCGAAGGAGGCATGATCCTGGGCCACGGCGGCCGCGATCGCCTCGTGCTCCGGCCTCGCGGTCTGCACCGCGACGACCCCGGGAAGCCCCCCCCGGCCGACGCGGCCGGCCGCCTGGGTGACGAGCTGGAACGTTCGCTCCGCGGAGCGGAAGTCGGGGAACGAAAGGAGCGCGTCGGCGTCCAGGACGGCGAGGACCGTGGCGTTCGGGAAGTCGTGCCCCTTCGCCACCATCTGAGTCCCGAGGAGAGCCTGGGCGGCGCCCGACTCGAAATCGGCGAGGACGCGGACCGCTCCGCCCCGTCGCGCGGCTGCGTCCCGGTCGAGAACGGCGTACGCGATCTCCGGAAAGAGCTCTTCGAACCGCTCGGCGAGGCGCTCGGTGCCGAAACCGACCGGCATCAGGACGTCGGAGCCGCATGTAGGACACGTGCGCGGCCTGGGGAGGAAGTCGCCGCAGTAGTGGCAGAGGAGCCGCTCCCCGCGCCGGTGATAGGTCCGGGCGACCGAGCAGGAGGAGCAGCGGAAGTCGTGCCCGCAGGATCGGCAGAGGAGCGTCGGCGAGAAACCGCGGCGGTTCAGGAGGACGATCGCCTGCTCGCCGCGCTCGAACGCCCCGCGCAGGAGCTCCACCGTTCGCGCGGCGAAGAGGACGCGCCCGTGGTCTCCCGGGCGAGCGGCCTCGCCGCGGAGGTCGACGACCTGGACGCGGGCCCGAGCGCGGGAGCCGGGGCGTGCCGGCAGGACGAGGCGCGGCAGGCGCCCGTCGCGGGCGGCCTGCTCGTCCTCCATCGAGGGCGTCGCCGTCCCGAGGAGGAGGACCGCCCCCTCGCCGTGCGCCCGAACGCGGGCCACGGTCCGGGAGTCGTACCGCGGCGCCTCGGCCTGCTTGTAGGAGGCGTCGTGCGCCTCGTCGACGACGATCAGCCCGAGCCGGGGCAGCGGAGCGAAGACGGCGGAGCGGGGGCCGACCACGGCATCGACCTCGCCGCGCCGCGCCCGTTCCCAGGCGGCGGACCGCTCGCCGTCCGAAAGGCCGCTGTGGAGGAGCGCGACGCGCGAGCCGAACCGGGCGACGACCCGCCGAATGAGCCCGGGCGCGAGGGCGATCTCGGGCACCAGGAGGATCCCCTGCCGGCCGAGGGCGATCGCCTTCTCGAGCGCGGCGAGGTAGACCTCCGTCTTCCCGCTCCCGGTGACGCCGTCGAGGAGGAACCGCGCCTCGCCGCCTCTCTCGAGCGCCATCGCCACAGCCTCGACGGCGTCACGTTGGGCGGGCGTCGGCTCGATAGGCGCAGTGGCCCGCGC